>JAGHCE010000210.1 GCA_021160625.1 Planctomycetota bacterium
ATCATGGTGAGGGGGCTTGCGACGGGGGAGGTGGATTTTTCGAGGCTTCTCAAAGTGCTTTCCGGCGAGGTGAGGGTGGGTGCACTTTTGTCGTTTTTCTTCGGGGTTCTTGTCGCCGGCTGCGTGTACCTGCTGACGCGGTATAGTGCCGGCGCCGTCGGCCCGGATCCGCTTAGGCTGGGTATATCCGTCGGGGTTGCAATGATGGCGGGAATCCTCGCCTCGACGCTCGTGGGCACGCTCGTTCCGATGGGCTGCCTGCGCATGGGGATCGACCCGGCGATTGCCGCGGGCCCCTTTGTCACGGTCCTCAACGACATATCCTGCACCGCCATTTATTTCGCTGTGGCGACGCTGATACTGATTGGGGGCACGTAGAATGGAAATGCCGCAGGGCAATTGTCTGTCCGAGGTAACAGGAACCCCGTAATGGTGGAAATGCTCAAAGACTTTCTGCCGCTGGTGGCGGTGCTCATAGCCATTGTGCTGGTTCTGCGGCTCGGCTGGCGTCGCAAATCCGTCTCCAAGAGCCCCCGCCCGAGGGCCACCGACGACGCGACCGGGGGGTACATAAGGCTCCAGAAGGCCATCGAGAAACTGCACGTCAACCTGATGGAGTTCGGTCGGGACGTCGAGGCGCGCCTGGACACGCGCATCCGTACGCTGGGCCGGCTCATCCAGGATGCCGACGAGCGAATAAAGCGCCTCGAAGAACTTTCCGGAAAGGCCTCCGCACCCGGCGCAAAAGAGCCGCCGCCCCTCCACCGGGAGGTCTACCGCCTGGCGGACGAGGGGCTCGACAAGGTGGAAATCGCGAGGCGGGCGGCGTCCACGCCGGGAGAGGTGGAACTCATCCTGGGCCTGAGAAAAACCCGCAATGAATGACGACGCGCACAGGCAGAACGCTCCCGGTGCGTCGCCCGAAAAACCGCCCGAAAGGCCGCCCGAAACCAGGGAGCCCTCTGAAACACCTCCCGGCGGCGAGGTCGCAGCCGCCCGCTTGATACTCGACCGGACATTCATCGCGTACCTGTGTTTTTCCGGAGCGCTTCTCGTGGCAATGACGCTTGGACTTCTGCCGAGCCCAGAGGCGCCGACAGCCCCCGAGGCCACGAGATATGGCGAACTCCTCAAGGGGCTTCTGGTTCTCCTGTTTTTCGCCGCCACCGTTGTCAACCTCGGTATACGTTGGGCAGGCAGGATCGCCGCGGCACGGCGTTACCGGCGAAGTAAGCCGTACCGAGCGGCACGGACCGTTGCGTTTTCGCAGTGGCTGTGTTTCGGCGTCTACGGGCTTTTTGAGGCCGCGGCCGTTTACCACCGGCTGGCCGTCGCGGCGCCGCGCAAGGTCCTCGTAATCGCGACACTCGCAGCGATATTTGCGTCGTTCTATTTCCTAAAGGTTCCGAAATATATGCTCAAGGCAATCTTCACACCGTCACAGCATAATGAAAAAGATGACGTACCCGGAAAAACAGAATAACAGGGAAGGGGGGGCTTCGACCCCTTTTTGTGAGGGGGCCGGGAGAACGCTGATGATAGCGTGCGGTATTGATTCCGGGTCAAGGGCCATGAAGGTGGTCCTCCTGGACGAGGCCGGAGAAGTGCGGGGTTCCTCCATACTCCCTACGTCGTCGCCTCCGGGGAAGTCGGCCGAAGAGGGCCTTTCGCTGGCGCTGGAGCGCGCAGGGGCCTTGCGGGCTGACATCGGGGCCGTCACGGCGACAGGCTACGGGCGAAAGAGCGTGCCGGCCGACCGGCGCCTCACAGAGATAACCTGTCACGTTCGCGGGGCTCTCCACACGACGGGCGATGTCCGTACGGTGATTGACATAGGGGCGCAGGACTCGAAGGTAATTTCGGTGGGCCCGCAAGGCGAGGTTGAGGACTTCGTGATGAACGACCGCTGCGCGGCCGGGACGGGGCGGTTTCTGGAAGTGATAAGCGGCATCCTCGGGACGGACGTATCCGGGCTTTCGGATATTGCTCTTGCTTCGAGCGCCCCGGCGCCGATATCGGCCGTGTGCGTGGTTTTCACGGAATCCGAGGTCGTGAGCCTTGTGGCCCAGGGGTATCCGTCCGCCGACATTGCGGCGGGGGTCTTGAGAGCGATGGCGTTGCGGATGCACGCATTTATGGGCCGGATAGTCACGCGCGAGCCGGCCGTTTTCGTGGGCGGGCCGGCCCGCAACGAGGCGCTGGCAGCCGAGCTCGGCGCTCGAACAGGCCTTGTCTTGCGGGTGCCTCCGGACCCGCAGCTAAACGGCGCGCTCGGCGCAGCCCTCTTTTCTCTTGAAAATATGGTCGCGGGAGATTATATAAGGGGGTAAGAATCTGTTCGGCGAGCGTATTTTTTGCGACGATGTTCACAGGAAACGCGTATTCAGGGGTTTTGGAAAGGAGGATTGTATGATCCGCAGATTGTTGCTGGTGGGGATTATTGTTGCGGTCGGGTTTTCCTTAGGGTGTGGGGGGGGCACGAGTCCGCTGGATATTGCGTCTGAGGGCAAGCCAAAGGACATAGGAACCGCGGCCGACTGGCCGATGGGAGCCAAAATCTTCGCATCAAACGTGTGGATCACGAAGGTCGACAAGGATGGTGAGGTCCGGTTGATGGCCGTCTATGGGAAGGCGCCCGAGCCCGGCGCCGGGTATGTCAAGTACGACCCGGACAGCGGTATCTTCTACACAAGGAGGCGTGAGTTCACATATGACCTGGAAGGCAATTCCCTCAAGAAATATGAAAGCGGGGAATTCAAGGGGCTCGGCAGGTTCCCGCTTATACGCAAGCCCGTCGAGATCGACGCCGAAAGCGGGCACATACTTGTCTACTTCTTTGGCAAGGTCGTTCCGAACGACCGCGACGACCCCGAGAAACGCGCGTACGTAGCAGTCCCGTAGGCAAGAGCTTCCCAACGAGTCACAAAAGGTGCCCGGTCACAAACCGGGTGCCTTTTTTCTGCTGTATTGGAAGAACGGCATCCCGAACTGGTCCTGCCAGGCCGCCAGCTGCTGGAGAGGCCACCAGTGCCACATTGCCATTTGTAGGGGGCGAGGCGTGCCTCGCCCGCGGAAGGTCAGGTAATTGCCGCAGACAACGTCTGCGGCCCCCGCAGCGAAGAGGGGGCGAAGCCCTCCCCATAAGGTGCGGTTTGCCGCACCCTACAAAGGCAACGTGCCGTGCTCCTGGCAGGTCAGAAGACGCTATTGGCTCGTCTCGTCCTGCGGCGACTCCTCACCCACATAGCCGGGAGGCGAACCGGCGAGGGTTGGGATGGATTTCAGTTCCGGCAGGATCTCGAAATCGGCCGGCAGCTCCTTGCCCATACCTTTCATGGCGGCTTTCGTTTCCATCTGCTCATTGCGTTTAGCGATGTAGGCCTCGCGCCAGGCGTCGTAATCCTTGAGGAATGTCCTGTCCTTGCCGGACGGCTGGATGTGCACGACGACCCTCTTTCGTACAATATCGCCGAGCTTCTCTGGGCCCCACCCCTGGGCCGGGGGATAAATCGCGAGGAGGTCGCGCTCTTCGGCGGCTTGTTCGACTTGCTCGGGGGCTTCGGAAGGCTTCGGGGAAACGCTTTCTGCAGGTTCGCTCGCAGGGCCTTCGGCGGAGGGGGCCTCAGGCGGCTGGGCTTGCGCTTTGGGTGCACCGGTCTTTATGCCTCCAATGTACTTAGCAGTGGCCTCTCGCACGGCCTTGCGCTGGGCGTCGGAAAGTGGTACGAGTATCTTGATCGAGACAATCCGCGAGAGATTGACCGCCATCACCCCGCCAATCGCCACACTCTCGCCGCCCACGTCGACGAAGAGTTTGCGCTTATCGATCCTGACGGCCTTGCCGGTAACGCTCCCGCCGAACTTGTTGGCAACCTGGACGCGTGGCTGTTCCTTTCGCTTGAGGAGTTGTTTTAACTCGTCGACGGTCACCGCTATGGCGGTCGGGGCGGCCGGGGCCTTCGCGGCGGCTGTTTTCGGGACGGCTTCGGAGACCTCGGCCTTCTCGACGGGCGACGGCTGCGGGGCCTCGGCCGGAACAGCCGCAGGGGCCGCAAAAAGTAACACGGCGAGAACCCCCACGTATCCTGCGCACTTTGTCAGTGACATACTCTCCACTCCCTTCGAAAAAAAGAAAACAGGGACAGGCAATGCCTGCCCCTGCTATTTTCGGAATAAACCCGCCGTTACTTTGAAACTTCCACCGCCGCCGGGGTGGGAACGAGCCATATTTCCACCCGCCTGTTGTTTGCACGGCCTGCGGGAGTGGTGTTGTCGTCTATCGGCACGAACTCACCGAAACCGGCGGTGAACATCCGTTCCGGCGCAATGCCGTACTTGCGCAGCTCCACCCAGACGGCGCGCGCACGGGCCTGGGAAAGATCCATATTATCTTTCCACTTGGAGAACTTTATCGGAACGTTGTCGGTGTGCCCGTCGATCCGCAGGTGCAGGTCCTGAGCATCCTTACTCTGGAAGGCGTCGGCGGCCTTTTGCATAGCGGCTACGGCCGCGGACTTGAGGCTTGTCTTGCCGGAGTCGAAGAGCACGTCACTGGCAAGCCTGATGCCGCCACCCTCGAGATAGATGCCGCCCATTTCGCCGGCAAGCTCCCTGAGGAATTTCTCGCTCACGCCTGCGACGCCGATTTCCTTTAGCTTCTCGTTGGCTTCGCGGTAAGCCTCGGCCTGACCCTGCCAATAGGTAAGGTCGGCCTGGAGCTTATTGATTTGCTCCGTGAGCTCGCCTGTCGACTGGCCTCCCTCGGCCAGCTGGGCCTTGAGATCCGCTATTTCCTGGTTAAGCGACTCCCGTTGGGCCACCAACTGCTGGTTGGCGCCCTCAAGCGTGCGAAGCCGGGTAGTGCAACCGCCGGCCACGGCCACGGCCACGACCGACATCACAACCTTGAACCAAACTGCCCCCTTGCCTGGCATGCCCCCTCCTTTCAGACCTTTTCTATTTTACAAACAGGCCGGTCAAACTGGTTAACGGGTTGGTGCCCCCTATGAAACTGAACAGCGTGATCGCACCGAAGAAAATCAGGATCGCTGTAATGACCAGGGCCACCGTCATACCGATGTTGGCCGATTCGGGTTCCTCGTATGTTCTGAATCCAGGCGTACCAACCGACAGCAGCTCGGCCTCTTCTGCGGAGATCTCCTCGCCCTCTTCCTCGACGTCCGCACCGATTTCGAATTCGCTAAGCGAGGCGAGCTCCTCCTCCTCGCCTGCGGCTCCTGCGCCACCCGGCATCACTGCGCCGGCGGCCGCAGCGGCATCGACCTCTTCGAGCGGCTCAATCGCTATTTCCTCACCGAGGTCCGCCGCCGGCGGCGGCGGCACTTCGGGCATCTCCTCGGCGGGAACCTCCGGAATCTCATCCGGGGGAGCCAGCGTTATCTCCTCAGGTGCTTCGATGATCCCCAGCGACACCTTCAGCTCATCAAGGTCCTTCCTGCGAAACTTGACATTCCCGCTGTCCATAAAATGCCTTATCTTGCCTTCGTCCATAAGGCCCTTGAGCTCGGCTTCCGACATCTTGAGCTCGCCAGCGGCATCATCGAATACAACGTATTCCTCTACCATTGCTCACCTCCGAAACGCGCCCCTACAGGACCGCCTGCATACTGGGTTTGCCCTCTAAGACTCATAATGCTCCCATAATCAAATATCCAATATAGCGCCTCTAACACGCTTGTTCAAGCATATTTTCGCACGGAGACCAAATCAAGCACGCCCCACCGGCCGCCCAGACCCGGTCATCGCCTCAGTATACGTCCGCAGGGTCGAAAACCCTTTCCTCGACAGATTCCCAGTCACCCTTGTCGGCGTTGTAAGACCTGAAATAACAAGAAAAGTAACCCAGGTGGCACGCCGCGACTTGCTGGTCGACGAGGATGAGCAGCGAATTGCCCGCGCAGTCAACCCGCACGTCCCTGACCAGCTGTATGTGGCCGCTGGTCTCGCCCTTTATCATCAGCCGACCCTTGGACCGCCGGAAAAGGTAAACCTTGCCCGTCTCAAGCGTCTTTTCCAGCGCATCGCGGTTCATATAGCACAGTGTCAGCACCGTCCGGCTCTCGGCATCCATAATGATGGCCGGGATAAGCCCCTTGTCGCTGAAGTTCAATATCTCGAATATCTTTTCCATCTTTTCCTCCGGGCCCCACCCTGTCGCGGCCGGCAACACCGCCGGGCGGCAACAGCACACCACACATTATGACGTGACAATTATCAGATTGGCCCCCTTTTTGTCCACTCTTTGTTGGAAGAGCCGCTTCGTACGACCGCAGGGCGGGCCGCGTCACGCTCTTCAAGGGGGTCTCCGAGAGATTGAAAGACGCGGCCGCAGCCGGCTTTTTCGTTGAACTGGCCATTTCACTGCGTACTATTCATCTCTTCCGGGCCTGGAAGCCCTGCGTCTTCCAGGGACCGTTTGCGCTACGCCAAGGCCCTGAGTGCGGCTGGTTGGGCCATTTTCAGACAGGATGATGAACGTGTCTCAAGCAATGACCAGGGATCTCCTCTCCGGCGACGAGGCGATTGCCAGGGGCGCATTCGAGGCCGGCATCGCAGTTGCAACGGCCTATCCCGGCACGCCCTCAACCGAAATCTTGGAAACCATCGCTTCCGGCTTCCCCTCGATAGATGCCCAGTGGTCCCCCAACGAGAAGGCGGCGCTGGAGGTGGGCCTCGGCGCGTCGATGGGAGGCGCACGCACCCTGGTTGCTATGAAGCACGTGGGCCTCAACGTCGCCGCCGACCCGCTTTTTACCGCCTCGTACACCGGCGTCACAGGGGCGCTTGTCATCGTGACGGCCGACGATCCTTCCCTTCACAGCTCGCAAAACGAGCAGGACAACCGCTGGTACGCGCGCGCGGCCAAGATGGTGATGCTGGAGCCGTCGGACTCCCAGGAGGCCAAGGATTTCGTCCTGCAGGCGGCGAAAATCTCCGAGAGATTCGACACACCGGTGCTCTTTCGCATAACGACGCGAATCGCCCACTCTAAATCAATAGTGACGCTTTCCGAGCCGTCCGAGCCGCGCCCGGTCGAGGCTTTCACCCCTCGCCGCCGGAAGTACGTCATGATCCCCGCCTACGCAAGACGCCGGCATGTCCTCGTCGAAGAGCGTCTCCAGGCGCTGGCCGGGTTCGCCGAGGAGTCCGACCTCAACCGTATCGAGGAGGGCTCCGGCGACGTCGGCATTATTACCTCCGGCATCGCCTACCAGTACGTCAGGGAGGCCTTTCCGGAAGTGCCGGTTCTCAAGCTCGGTATGACCTTCCCGCTGCCTGAGGGGCTCATCAGGCGGTTTGCGGCATCGGTTGAAAAGTGCGTGGTAGTCGAGGAACTTGACGACATCCTCACCAGGGATATCCGCGCGATGGGCATCGACGTCGCCGGCAAGGCGGCCCCTTTCAGGCTTGGTGAGCTCGACGTCGAGCGGGTGCGCGCCGTCGTCGAGGAAGTCGAGACCGATACCAAGGCCGCCGCGGTCAAGTCAAGACCCCCGGCGCTTTGCCCCGGGTGCCCGCACAGGGCGACATTTTACGTTCTCAAAAAGTGCAAGGCGATAGTGACCGGGGACATCGGCTGCTACACGCTGGGCGTATTGGCGCCGCTGGAGATGATGGAGTCCTGCGTCTGTATGGGGGCGTCAATCGGGATGGCGTTCGGCCTGCGTAAGGCGCTTTCCCCCGACGAGGCCCGGCGTGTGGTCGGGGTCATCGGGGATTCCACATTTTTCCACTCCGGCGTGGAGGGGCTCATCGACGCGGTCTACAACGGCGCCGACGGCGTGGTGATGATCCTCGACAACCGCACGACGGCGATGACGGGCGGCCAGGGGCACGCAGGCACGGGCGACACCCTGTCCGGGCGCGCCGGCAACGAAATCGCCATCGAGGGCATCTGCAAAGGTATCGGAGTTTCCCACGTGGTGACTCTCGACCCGTTCGAGACGGATAAGCTCCAAGCTGAGGTCCTGGCGGCATTCGACCGCCCCGGCGTCAGCGTCATCGTTGCCAAGAGTCCGTGCGTGTTGCTCTGCCACCCGGAGCGCGTCACTCCGGCCAGGATTGACGCTGACAAATGCAAACACTGCGGAAAGTGCCTCGACATCGGCTGCCGGGCGATTTCACCGCAGGAAGAGTCGCCGGTCATCGACGAGGCGCTTTGCACGGGGTGCGGCCTCTGTGTCGACGTGTGCCCCTTTGGGGCGATTCATATCGAGAACGAGTAAACCGGAGTCTCGGCAAGGTGAAAAAGGTCACAAGCGTACTGCTGGTCGGCATCGGGGGTCAGGGAGTCTTGAAGGCCTCGGACGTCGTGGCGCGCGCGGCGTTCCTGGCGGGCTTCGACGTCAAGAAGAGCGAGATTCATGGGATGAGCCAGAGGGGCGGAGGCGTCACGAGCACGGTGAGATTCGGGGAAAAGGTATTTTCACCGCTTGCACCCGGCAAGTCGGTGGAGGTAATGATCGCCCTCGACCGGACGGAGGGGGAGAAACATCTGGGGACGCTTGCCCCCGGCGCGCAGGTTTTTTTTCAGGAAGAGGCACTTGTCCAGGCGCCGGCCAACCCCCGCACGGCCAACATCGCCCTCTTGGGAATCGCCGCATCGAGCCTTGGCATTTCCGATGAAATATGGGAGAAGGCGATATCCGAGGAATTGAAGGCGAAGTATGTTTCGATGAACACCGAAGCGTTCAGGATGGGGAGGGAGTTTCCAACGGGAAAAGGGGCAAAGGTATGATCTGGGACGAAAAGCACGAGTGTATGGAGCGAGGAGAGCTTGAGGCGCTTCAGCTGGAGCGTTTGCAGGCAACAGTGGCGAAGGTTTACGAGAAGGTGCCTTTCTACCGGAAGCGCCTCGACAAGGCGGGTGTGGCGCCCGGCGACATCAAGAGCCTGGCCGACCTGGCCCGGCTGCCGTTCACCTCGAAGGACAACCTGCGCGAGAACTATCCCCTGGGCCTGTTGACAGTGCCGCAGGCGGAGGTCCTCGAGATACACGGTTCCTCCGGGACCACGGGAAAGCCCGTGATAATGGCCTACACGAAGCAGGACATCGACACCTGGAGCGAGGTGATGGCGAGAACGCTGGCCGGCGCGGGGGCCGAGCCGGGGGACGTCGTGCAGAATGCCTACGGCTACGGGCTTTTCACGGGCGGCCTCGGCGCGCATTACGGGAGCCTGCGGCTGGGGGCCATGGTAATCCCGACCAGCGGAGGGAACTCGAAGCGCCAGGTGATGATGATCCAGGACCTCTCCAGCCGCGCCATCTGCTGCACGCCGTCGTATTTCCTCGCCCTTGCCGAGGTGGCCGAGGAGGCAGGCGTGGACTTTCGCTCGACGAACCTGCGGATTGCGATCCTCGGCGCCGAGCCCTGGAGCGACAGTATGCGCAGGGAGATCGAAAAGAAAAGCGGCGTCACCGCGATCGACATATACGGCCTTACGGAGATTATCGGTCCGGGCGTCGCGTCCGAGTGCGCCGAGCAGGACGGCCTCCACATCAACGAGGACCATTTCCTCCCGGAGATAATCAATCCGGAAACCGGCGAGGTCCTCGGCGACGGTGAAACCGGCGAGCTCGTCATCACGACGATAACGAAGGAGGCCACGCCGGTTCTGCGCTTCCGCACGAGGGACATCTGCTCGATTACGCACGAGGCGTGTGCCTGTGGCAGGACGCTTGTCCGGATGAGCCGCGTGGCGGGCCGTACGGACGATATGCTCATCATCCGAGGCGTAAACGTCTTTCCGTCGCAGATCGAGAGCGTGCTGGTCGGCATCGAGGGCGCCGAGCCTCACTACCAGATAGTCATCCGTCGCGAGAAGGCGCTTGACGATATGGAAGTGCAGGTGGAGGTGAGCGAGAAACTCTTTTCGGATGAGATTCGCGGACTGGAGACACTGGAGGCCAAGATTCGCGACGAATTGCACTCGGTTCTGGGTCTCAGGGTGCGGGTCAAGCTCGTGGAACCAAGGACAATCCAGAGAAGTATGGGCAAGGCCAAACGGGTTATCGATATGAGGGAGCAGTAGGATGCAGGTGCCTCAAATATCAGTTTTCCTGGAGAACAAGACCGGGCGGATGGCGGACGTCACCGAGATACTGGCGCAAAACGACATCAACATCATCGCGCTGTCGGTGGCGGACACGAGCGAGTTCGGCATACTCAGGCTCATCGTCAACAAGCCTGAGGAGGCCTACAAGATGCTTAAGGCCGCCGGCTTCACCGCGATGACCAACTTCGTCATCGCCGTCGAGGTGGCCGACGAGCCCGGCGGGCTGGCGAAGATACTGAGGCTTCTTTCCGATGCGGTGTTGAACGTCGAGTATATGTACGCCTTTGTCGAGCCCTCCACGGGGCGTGCGGCGCTTATCTTCCGCTTCGAGAAGGAAACCGAAGCCGTCAGGACGCTGCAGGCCGGCGGGATCGCCATTCTCCAGAAAATCGACGTCTTCAAGGACTAAGAAATACTCTCACCGGGAGCGACCGATGGCAATATGGGACCCCGAGTATGAATGTATGCCCCGCGATGAGATCCGCCGCCTCCAGAGCAGGCGGCTCGTCGATGTCGTAGGCCGCGTCTACGAAAATGTCCCCTTCTACAGGCAGCGCTTCGACGAGGCGGGCCTGAAGCCCTCCGACATAACCTCCGTCGACGACCTCGAAAAGATACCGTTTACCACCAAGGACGATTTTCGCAACCAGTATCCCTTCGGGCTTTTTGCCGTGCCCAGGCGGGACGTCGTGAGAATCCACTGCTCATCGGGCACCACGGGCAAGCCTACCGTCGTCGGCTACACGAAAAAGGACCTGGAAACCTGGTCGGACCTCGTGGCGCGGTTCCTGACGGCGGCCTCGGTTACCGCGGACGACACCGTGCAGATTGCCTTCGGGTACGGCCTTTTCACCGGCGGCTTCGGCCTGCATTACGGGGTGGAAAAGATCGGCGCGACGATCGTGCCGGCCTCGAGCGGCTTTACCGAGAGGCAGCTCCACCTTATGGCGGACTTCGGCGTTACGGTGCTCGTGTGCACGCCTTCCTATGCGCTCTACCTGGGCGAGACGGCCGTTGCGCTTGGCCTGTCCGACAGGCTCAAGCTCAGGGTGGGCTGCTTCGGCGCCGAGCCGTGGACCGACCAGATGCGCGATTCGATCGAGGAGCGCCTCGGCATCAGAGCCACCGACAACTACGGCCTTTCCGAGGTCATCGGGCCGGGCGTGGCGGGCGAGTGCCTCGAAAGAAACGGCCACCACATCTTCGAAGACCACTTCATCCCGGAAATAGTCGACCCGGAAACCGGCGAAAGCCTGCCCGAAGGCGAGCTTGGCGAGCTCGTCGTCACGACGCTTACCAAGGAGGCCCTACCGGTCCTTCGCTACCGCACCAGGGACCTCACGGCCCTTCACACCGGCAAGTGCTCCTGTGGGCGTACCCAGGCCCGCATAGAGCGCCTGCACGGACGCTCGGACGATATGCTCATCATCCGAGGCGTGAACGTCTTCCCGTCGCAAATCGAGTCGGCTCTCCTCGAGGTCGAGGGCACCCAGCCGCATTACCGCATCCTCGTGGACAGGGAAAGGGGGCAGGACACGCTCACCGTGGAAGTGGAGGTGGGTGCCGGTATCTTCCGCGACGAGATGAAGGCTATGGTGGCCCTCGAAAACACCCTCAAGGAAAAACTCACCAATACCCTCGGCCTGACGCCGAGGCTGCGGCTGGTCGAGCCGAAATCCATCGAGCGCTCCACCGGCAAGGCCGTCCGCGTCATCGACAACCGCAAGGACTAACGGCCAAGTAGAAGTAGTCCGGTTGTCAGGTAGGGGCGAGGCACGCCTGGCTCGCGGAAGGTCAATTGACTGCCACGGACAACGTCCGTGGCCCCCCGTAGCAGAAAGGGGGCGAAGCCCTCCACTGGTGGACAAGCCACCAGTACCACATAGCATTTGTAGGGGCGCAATTCATTGCGCCCGCGGAAGGTCAGTGGACTCCCGGCACAACGTGCCGGGCCCCGTAGCAAAGAGGGGGCGAAGCCCTCCTCTGTCAAAGCAAAGTAGCAATGTCCTATTTTCCCTGGCGGCTGCAAACGCAAGGAGGCCGTAGGCCGACTGGAGTTTGCAGCCGCTCGCGTTCATTTATCCCGCCCTCCCGTGTATCCTGCGGGCCCTTACCGGCCTGTTCTTGCGGTACACATGGATGCCCTTGTCCAGCCACACTCTCACCTCCACCTTTTGCCCCGCCCTGAGGTACGGCTCTTCCAGTTGGATCTTCTCGCCCTCGTACGAGACGCAGTAGTCATTTTGCACCGCTCGAACATCCTTCAAGCAGAGGACCGCGTTGTAGTCCATTTGCCCGGACACCCTCGCAAATGCCCTGTCGGTCTTCTCCCGATGAACTGCAAATGACCGGTTATACGCCGGTACGAAGAGCTTCCGAAAATATGCGTCGGCCTCCGGGAGGGTCTTGAGGCCCTCAAGCTCGAGCTCCAGCTGGTTCTGAAACGTCCTGAATGACCTCTCAGCACGACCCTTCGTCTGCGGGCTGCGGGCCTTGATCATTCGTGTGCCAAGCTCCCGCGCTCCCGCATCGCCCGTCCAAACTGCGTCAGCGCCTCCCTGCCGCGCTCGGCGGCCTGCCTCTCGCTGCTGCGCCCCCGCAACATCTCCCGGCACACCACGTTGCGTAAATGCTCCCTCAAATTCATCCGTAACGTCCCTTCACCCATATGCGACTCCTTTCCGGAACCGCTACAATACAGGACATTTCTACTTTGCATAGATAGGACATTATCACGTTGCGTTTACACCTGCCTACTGGCGCACCTTGACATAACCTGCTGTTGAGATTACGCTTAGAGCGTTATGTCTAACAATAGCGAACTTGCATACGCCGGCGAGGCCCCGAAACGGCTTCAACGGATCCTCCTGGCGCTGGTTGTCGTCCTTGTCGCCGTCGGGTGCTACTACAACACGCTTTCGGCGGGCTTTGTCAACTGGGACGACCCGAAACTCATCTTGGAAAACCCCTACGTCCGCGGCCTCACATTGGAGAACCTCAAGCACATCTGGACAAGCCCCATCAAGGAAACCTACCTGCCGCTGAGGGTCACGTCCTACGCCGTTGACTACGAGCTCTGGGGCTACGACCCACAGGGCTATCACCTCACGAACGTTCTCCTTCACGCGGCGGTCGCGCTCCTGGTTTTCCTGGTCGCACGCAGGCTTTCGGGCTCGTGGGCGGCCGGGTTCTTCGCGGGTGTGCTCTTTGCGGCCCATCCCGTTCACACCGAGGCCGTCGCCTGGGCGTCGGGAAGAAAAGACCTTCTCTCCACGGCGCTGCTGTTGGCCTCGTTTCTTATGTACCTTGCCGCGCGGCGCGGCAAGGTACATAAGAAACGAGGCCAACAGCAGCGCCGTGGAGAGA
>JAGHCE010000078.1 GCA_021160625.1 Planctomycetota bacterium
CAACTGACCTTCCGGGAGGGCTTCGCCCCCTCTTTGCTACGGGGGCCACGGACGTTGTCCGAGGCAGTCAACTGACCTTCCGGGAGGGCTTCGCCCCCTCTTTGCTACGGGGGCCACGGACGTTGTCCGAGGCAGTCAACTGACCTGCCGGGGGGCTATGTGGCACTGGTGGCTGTGTAGGGCGGGCTTTAGCCCACGCGGTAAATACTTATTTTCATTCCCCGTGTGCCAGCCAATAAGTAGGGTGGACATTCTTGTCCGCCGGCATTTGTTCCGCATGCGGCGAAGTTTACCCGCCGTGGAGGGCGCACCCTGCGTGACCATACAGCATCCGGATTTTTGCAACTTGGAGCTTAATATGGATTTTTTGCTGAATGCGGAGTCCTCTTTTGGCATAATTTGTCAGTGGGATGTGTTATAGTGAGTAAGAGAGGTGTCTTTTCCGGCGCAGGGGGCAGCGGCGTGCGGTGTGGGGAGGCATTTTTTGTTGCAAGCACCCCGCGAGGTGTCTGGGCGCCTCGCGGCGGAAGGCGTGTCCGGTAACCACTTGAAGAGGGAATGCATTGGCGACACTGCTTGACGAATTCACGAACCTGGAGGTTATCGGCACCGGCGCCGGGAGCACTATCTTCAAGGGTCTCCACACTGGGGATGGCCTTGTTTACGCCGTAAAGGACGTCAAGTGGATCCGCGAGGGCGACGAGCGCTACCTCAGGCAGGCGGCCAACGAGTACCGTATCGGCACTCTCCTTGATCACAAGAACCTCGTCAAGATGTACGATTTCCAGCGTGTGCGCAAGTACTTCAAGGTGGTTCGTTGCATCGTCGTGATGGACTATTTCCCGGGAGTGCGTCTTTCGCCGAAGAACCGGTTCTCTATTCCCGATCTCGTGGGGGTTTTCCTCCAGGTGGCGCGGGCCTTGAGCTATATGCACCAGATGGGTTTTGTCCATACCGATGTCAAGCCTGAGAATATACTCGTCGACGAAGGGGCAGACGTCAGGTTGGTGGACTTCGGCGTGGCCTGCAGGAGGGCGTCACGCAAGAACCGGGTTCAGGGCACACCGGACTTCATCGCGCCGGAGCAGCTCAGCAAGAAGCCGCTTGACGCCCGCACCGACATCTATAACCTCGGCACCACTATGTACAAGGTCCTCACCGGCAAGATCGCCCCGGAAAACATCCGGATGGCCGCACCCCTCGGAAACTCCGCGGTGTCGGAGAGCCTGAGCCTTGCAAAGCTCGGCGTGAGACACCACAACGCCGCCGTACCCGAGAAGATCGCCTATATCGTCGAGAAGTGCTGCAGGCGCAGTCGCTCAAAGCGCTACCAAAGTATGCGTGAGGTAGAGCGGGAGCTTCTGGCAAGTCTCAGGGAGATAGCGCCGCCGGACCATCGCTTCATCAAAGAGGCCGTTTAAGTGGCATCCCCCGGTGACCTGGACCGCCTCCTTTCGGCCGTCAAGGACGCCGCGCGCGCCCTCAAGTCAAACCCGCATCGCCGGGGCAACCTCATCGTGTTTCCTCCGGCCGGAGAGGTAATGATCACCGGCGACCTTCACGGCGACCGGGCGGCCTTTGACAGGATCGTCCGCATTGCGGACCTCGAAAACAACCCCGGCCGGCACCTCATCCTCCAGGAACTCGTGCACGGGTTCGACTCGCCCGACGGGGAATGCGGTTCCTGCGCGCTCATCGAAGCGGCTGCGGTGCTTGTAACTCGTTTTCCGGACCGGGTGCACGTACTAATGGGCAACCACGAGATGGCCGAGCTGACCGGCCGCGTGATAATGAAGGGCTCGGTTGTTCTAAACGAGCTCTTCAGAAATGCCCTGGCCCGGCGCTACGGCGAGCGCGCCGGCGAGGCGCTTGCCTACTATGCCGGGTTCTGGAGGGTTCTGCCGCTTGCGGCCCGGACGGCCAACCGCGTCTTCATCTCGCACTCGACTCCGTCGCGAAAGTTCCTGGGAGATTTCGACACGGGGATATTCGATCGTCTCGTCGAGGAGGAGGACCTCGGCCGCGAAGGGTCGGTCTATGCGCTGCTGTGGGGGCGCGATTTCTCAAGGGAAACCGCCGAACGCCTCAGAGAAATGCTCGACGCGGACTTTTTCGTCGTCGGTCATACGCCCTGTCCGGAGGGCTTCCAGGCCCCGAACGACACACACGTCATAATCGATTCCCAGGGAGAAGCGGGCAAGTATCTTTTCTTGCCGTTGGAGGGGCCTTTGACCTGCGAGGCGATTGTCAGTAGAATACGGCCCGTGTGGCCGTAGGGGAGGTGCCGGCAGAAAGCGGGGGCCCGCAAATGACAGATCGGGCTTCGAAGTCCAGGCGTTGGCGCGCTGGGGCTCTCCTTGTGATATTCGCCGTTGCACTTGGCCTGCGCCTTCTTTACGTTCACGGGAGTCTTCCAGGGCCGCCGCCAGATACCGACGGCTATTTAGGCATCGGCGCCAACCTCGCAGCGGGCAAAGGTTTTTCAAATGACGACGGCCGAACGACGGCCTACAGGCCGCCGGGTTATCCGCTCTTTATCGCCGCCGTGGAAAAGGCCGGGGGCGGCCCCTGGGCCGTCATCTGGCTTCAGTGCCTGGCGAGCGCCGGCGTGGTCCTGCTGGCGGCACGCCTCGCGCGGATTGTCGTCGGCGGGCTGTTTGCCCTCGTCGCCGCGATAATCGTTGCGGTGGACCCCTTCCAGATTGCCGTCTGCGGCGAGTTTATGACGGAGGCCCTTTTTTCCTTCATTGTGATGGCCGCTTTCGTCCTTCTCCTGCGGGCGGTAAGGGCCCGTTCGGTCGTTCGATATGCGGTTACCGGACTCACCGCAGCTGCGGGCGCGCTCGTAAGGCCCGAGTTTTTCCTGTTTGCGCCAGGGGCCCTGACGATAGCTTATATCTGGGGGCGAAAAGGCCGTAAGTCCTTGTATATCATAGTGTTTCTGCTCAGTTTGATTGTGCCGCCGGGGATATGGGCGGCTCGCAACAGGGTAAGCCTCGGCTCGTGGATCGTGACCACTACCCACGGCGGATACACACACCTTTTGGCATACAACGAGGTTTTCTACGGGGAGGTTGTTTCAGGCCCGGCGCCGACATGGAGCCCGAAGAGCCTGAAGTCGTGGCAGGAGGCGCTCGCCGGTGAGACCGAGGGGATGAGCGAGGTCGAGAGGGACCGGCACTTCTACAGTAAGGCCGGGGTTTTTGCGGCCAGCAACCGCCAGGCGGCGGCGCGAATCGCCTTCTTCGAGGCCCGGCGTTTCTGGCGGGCTTTTCCACACAGCGCATCCGGGACAGTGCGCGTTTTCCTCGGCGCGTTCTTTATCGTGCTGGCGGTCCTGGCCCTTGTCGGGATTCGGGTGGCGTGGAGGAGGGGCCCGGTTGCACATCTTGTTGTGTACTTGCTTGCAGCGGAGACGGTGATCCATATGTACTACTGGTCGAACATCCGTATGCGGGTGCCGTTTCACGGGCTTCTGGCGGTTCTGGCGGCGGCAGGCGTGGCCGTCCTTTTCGGGCGGCGGGCCTTTGTGGGGGAGGCTGTCGCGCTGCTGAAGGAAGATACCGTTTACAGCCCTGCGGTCTGAAGGCGGAGGCACGTTTTGCGCGAGCCGGGAGCCAGTAATCGGTGCAGGTTGCCCATAACTGTCCCAAGGAATGTGTTCAACGACGAGGGTGCGGCTTGCCGAAGACGCGCCGTGGCGGGCCGCGCCCGCGGAAGGTCGGTTGATTGCCACGAACATCGTCCGTGGCCTCCAATAGCAAAAAGGGATCGAAGACCCCCCAAGGCGCTTGACAAACGGGGCGCTTGCGGTAAACTTCTGTCCAATGTTTGTCCTGAGCGGGGCTCTCGGATTCACGTCTGTTTCCTTTCGTAACGCTTTTGGAAAGGAGCGTTGATTGGATTTTGAAATAATCGGACGCCAGGTTGAAATTACGCCGGAGATAAAGGAATACGTCACAGCGAAGCTCGAGAAGGTACCGAAGTTTTTCGGGAGGATTCACGGGCTCAAGGGCATTTTCTCGATGGACGGCGCGGGCTACCAGGCGGAGTTTGTTGCGAATGTGATCAAGGGTGAGACCCTTGTGGCGAAGGCGGTTGCCAAGGACATATATTCCGCCGTCGACATCGCCGCCGCCAAGATCGAGAAGCAGCTGCGCCGTTACAAGGACCGGCTCCAGGAACACAGGCCGAAGGCGGAAGCGGAAACCGCCGAGCCGGTTCCGGCAGAGG
>JAGHCE010000072.1 GCA_021160625.1 Planctomycetota bacterium
AAGTATGAGACACCCCCGGAGTTCCGGGTCAGGATAGACCGCGACCTGTGCACTGTCTGCAAGCGCTGCATTATGCAGTGCGGCTTCGGCGCGCTGTCCCACGACGCCGAGGAGGACAAGATCGTCGCCGACCACCACAAATGCGTCGCCTGCCACAGGTGTATGGTCTACTGCCCGCAGAGCGCCATTACCATTGAGCGGAATACGCATAGCTACCAGGAAAGCGGCGCGTGGCCCGTTTACCTCAGGGAGCGTGTTTACAAGCAGGCCGCCACCGGCGGGGTACTCCTGACCGGTATGGGAAACGCGATGGAGTATGAGTCGATATTCGACCACTTGGTGCTTGACGCCTGCCAGGTGACAAACCCCTCGATCGATCCCCTGCGCGAACCTATGGAGCTGCGCACGTATCTCGGCTCGAAACCGGATGCGCTGAAGTTTGACGAAGAGAAGGACGGCAGCTTTCGTCTCAAGACCCACGTGCCGCCGCAGATCAGGCTGGAAACGCCGATACTCTTTTCCCCGATGTCGCTTGGCGCGGTGAGCCTGCCGGTACAGAAGTCGCTGGCGATGGCGGCCGAGATATCCGGAACGTATATGAACACGGGTGAGGGCGGTCTCCACAAGGACCTTTACTCCTACGCGAAGAACATCATCGTGCAGGTGGCTTCCGGCCGGTTCGGCGTGTTCGACGAGTACCTCAGGGTTGCCGCCGGGATCGAGATCAAGATCGGCCAGGGAGCCAAGCCCGGCATCGGCGGGCACCTTCCCGGCGAAAAGGTGGACGACCAGGTGGCGGCCACCCGGATGATACCGACGGGGACCGACGCCCTTTCGCCGGCGCCGCATCACGACATTTACTCCATCGAGGACCTGAGGCAGCTGATCTTCGCCCTCAAGGAGGTAGTGGAGTACTCCAAGCCCATCTCCGTCAAGATCGCAGCCGTGCACAACGTCGCCGCTATCGCCTGCGGCATCGCCCGCGCAGGCGCGGACATCATCTACCTCGACGGCTTCCGTGGCTCTACGGGCGCGGCGCCGACCATCATCCGCGACCACGTGGGCATTCCCATAGAGCTGGCGATCGCGGTCGTGGACCAAAGGCTGCGCGAGGAGGGGCTGCGCAACAGCGTCTCGCTCATAGCCGCCGGGTCCATCCGCTCGAGTGCCGACGTGGCCAAGGCCATCGCTCTGGGGGCCGATGCCTGTGCGATAGGGACGGCCGCCTTGATAGCGCTTGGCTGCCGGGTCTGTATGAAATGCTATACGGGCAACTGTTCCTGGGGTATAACAAGCCAGAGGCCGGAGCTCTACCGCAGGATAGACCCGCGCGAGGGTTCCAAGCGTCTTGCCAATCTTCTTAGAGCCTGGAGCCTGGAACTAAAAGAAATACTGGGTGCCTCAGGCGTCAACAGTGTGGAGTCTCTCAGGGGCTCGCGAGAGAGACTCCGTGGAGTGGGCCTCGATGCCGAAACGCTTGAAATACTGGGGGTAAAACCCGCCGGTATGGGATACTGACGCATCCGGTCGCGTGCCACAGGGCACAGACGACCGTGGAAAAACTTCTTTTGGGCGGCAAGAATAGTTGAATTTGGCCGTCAGATACAATAAGATTTCGGAGTCAGCCAGCTAATGTGGGGAAGGAGCGAACAAAGATGACAAGCATTCGGTGGTGGGCCCTGTGCGTGTTTGCCTTGTTCCTGACGGCAGGTACCGCAGCCGCGATGGAACCCCCCAAGTACACGGCGAACCCGGAAAGGTACTGGGAACTCAAAGATCTCTCGGCCAAGGCTGCGTGGCTTACCCGGACCTGGGAAGATCCGAAGGCAGTCTTCAAGGAAAAGGACGCCAACCAGGAAGAGCTGAAATCCGCTTCCATGTACCTGGGTATCGAGGACTACAAGATACAGGCTATGACCGCCTGGAGTGCGGCCGCGCTGCGAGTCCCCCTGGCGAAGACGCTTGTCGCCGAGGCGGGATGGGATCCCCTGTTTGAAGCAGTGCTGACCATCGCCGCCTCCAAGCCCGACAGCGCCGCGCTGGCGATTCAGCAGACGCAGCTGCTCACCGATACCGTAGAGGCGCTCGTCGACGAGTTCCCTGCAATTGCCGAGCCTTCGCGCAAGGTTTTTTTGGAGCGCCTCTCCAGCGAGTACAAGGGGTCGGCCTTCGCGGCCATCGAAGGACTCTCGCTCCTGCCGCGTGAGGCGGACTCCCATGCGACCGAGGACGCACTGGTGAAGCTCGTGGCCGATGAGGACCAGGTGATCGTGGCGGCGGCGGCCGAAGCACTCGGAAAGATCGGCACCGCCGGGGCCGTCAGGCCGCTTATGGAAAAGTTTCTTTCCATCGAGGAAGACACCGACCCTGCCGTGGCCGAGGATGCATCCGTGGTCAAACCCCTCAACCACGCGAGATTCGCGATCGCAGCAGCCGTCGGGCAGCTTACCGGCATCGACCGCGCCCTGGACAAACCGGGTAACAAGGCGGAGATTCTCAGCAAGTACGACGACCTCGTCGAATGGTGGAAGGCGAACGAGAAAAACTACAAGTAACCGCCGCAGAGCCCTTCACTGCGCCGGCCGCCCCGCCTCCTGACGTATATGGGCCCTCTATCCCGTGGAAATCGCTATGCAAAAGACTATTGACGCAACCGGGCTGCATTACAGGGACCTGAACAGCCGCCTGAGGGAGGCGATCCGCTCCGGTGCCGACCGCATTCGCCTTATCGGCGTCAGAGGCCAGCGCTACATCTGCTGTGGGTTCGCCGCCCCCGGCCCGGTAGAGGTGACCATCGAAGGCGTGCCGGGTAATGATATGGCGGCCTTTATGAATGCACCGCTTAGCATCCGGGTCGAGGGAAATGCCCAGGACGGCGTCGCCAACACGATGAACAACGGGAAGATACTCATCCACGGCGATGCGGGCGACGCACTCGGTTACTCGATGCGCGGCGGCAAGCTCTTCATCCGGGGCAACGCGGGATACCGCGTCGGGATACATGTGAAGGCATACCGCAAACACGCCGCCACCGTTGTCGTGGGCGGTTGTGCGCAGGACTTCTTCGGCGAATATATGGCCGGAGGCATAATGGCGATCTTGGGTCTCGACAGGCAGAAAGACCAGCCCATCGTCGGCAACTTCCTCGCCACAGGTATGCACGGCGGCAAGATATTCGTCCGCGATCACATTGATCCCAGGATAGTCGGGATGGAGGTCTCCATCTTCGAGCTCGAAGAGGAGGACTGGACCGAGCTCAAAGCCCTCATCGACGAATTCGCCGCCGATTTCGGCGAAGACCTCTCCAGCCTCAAACCCGGAGAGTTCATCAAGCTCGAACCCGTCTCCGCGCGCCCCTATGGCCGTCTCTACGCCTACTGAGGGTCTTAGGCCCCTGAGACAGGCGTCACTTGTGCCCGAGAAATCGCGCCGGACCAAAGTGCGGATTTTCTCCCCTGCGCGCGATGAGCCGGCGCTGGCAATTCACCAGCCTTTTTGGTATAAATGCCCCGGTAAATTCCTTCAGGAGGGCTATCGATGAGAAGGCTTCTTGTGGTGGTGCTCGTTGCCGTGGCCGCGGCGGCCGGTTGCGGGAAGAGCGGGACAGCACCCAGAGGTGCAGGGGACCGAGGCACACCGGGGAAACCGGCCTCCGAGTCGGCGGCGGCCAGGCGCGGCGCACGGTCCATTGAAGGTGCCAACCCTGTGCCGGTGGTCGACCCTGTGATTGCCGACGGCGGCACTCTCGTCGAGCGCTTTTCGGTAGAGCCCGACTCGCTCAATCCCCTGACCGGTAGAGACGCGTATGGTTCGGCGGTGCTGGGCCTTGTGACGGATTCACTGGCGGGCCGTAACTGGGACACGCTCGAATGGGAGCCGCGTCTTGCGGAGTCCTGGGAACTCTCCGAAGACAAGCTGACCTACACTTTCCACCTGCGACACGACGTCAAGTGGCATGACGGCGTTCCCTTCACCTCCGACGACGTGCTCTATTCGTACAACAAGATGATGGATCCGAAGGTTGACGCACCGCAGCTCAGGAACTATTACATCGACCTCGAAGACGTAACGGCGCCTGACCCGTACACGGTGGTCTTCAAGTGGAAACGGCCCTACTTCCTGAGCTTCACCTTCTCGGCCGGACTCACCATACTCCCAAGGCACGTCTTTGACACGGGAGAGGATTTCAACAAGCATCCCGCAGCCAGGTGCCCCGTAGGCAACGGGCCCTTCAAGATCGTGCACTGGAAAACGAGTGAGGAAATCGTCCTCGAGCGAAACCAGAGCTACTACCGCACAAGGCCCCACGTAAA
The DNA here is from genome assembly GCA_021160625.1 of Planctomycetota bacterium. Lineage (GTDB taxonomy): Bacteria > Planctomycetota > DG-23 > SLPQ01 > SLPQ01 > JAGHCE01. The sequence goes on from JAGHCE010000072.1 coordinate 4,314, forward strand.
AAAAATCGTCATACGCTTCGTGCCCGACGACAATTCCGCCATCCTCCAGGCGGCGAGCGAAGAACTGGACCTTGTGAACGTCACCGCCGAACAATGGGTAAACGAACTCGATACCAAGGCATTCAGGGAAAACTTCAACCGCTATTATTACTACAACCCTGTCTACAGCTACATCGGCTGGAACAATACGCGCCCCTTCTTCGCCGACAAGCGCGTCCGCCGTGCGATGACGCACCTGGTAAACCGCGAGGCCATTCTGCAGCAGATCCACTACGGCCTCGGCAAAATCGTTACCGGAACCTTCTACGTAAACGGCCCTGACTACAGTTCGTCGATCAAGCCCTGGCCTTTTGACCCTGCCGAGGCCAAGCGCCTTCTTGACGAAGCCGGATGGGTTGATCACGACGGCGACGGAATCCGCGACAAGGTCGTGGACGGCAAGAGCGTGGCCTTCTCTTTCAACTTTATGTACCCTTCCGGGCGCGCCGCCAGCGAAAAACTGGCCGTGCTCCTCCAGGAGGAGCTTCGCAAGGTCGGAATCGAGATGAACATACAGAACCTGGAATGGGCCATCTTTCTCGAAAAACTCAAAGAAGGCGCCTTCGACGCGGTGACCCTGGGCTGGTCGCTCGGCATCGAGCAGGATCCCTACCAGCTCTGGCACTCGAGCCAAGTGGGCCGCGGCTCAAACTTCATAGGCTACCGCAATGCCGAAGTGGATGAAATAATCGAGAAAGCACGCGTGGAATTCGACCCCGTCAAGAGGCGCAATCTGTTTCACCGGTTCAACGAGATTATCCACGACGAGCAGCCCTACACGTTCCTTTTCTGCCGGCCGGCCCGCGAGATACTGCACAAGCGGTTCCATAACGTCATTGTCCACAAGCTCGGTATCTACTACAGGGACTGGTACGTGCCGGCCGCGCTCCAGAAGTCGATGTAAAGGGCTTCCGATGGCTCAATACATAATCCGACGTCTCCTGTGGATGATCCCGACTTTTATCGGCATCACCCTGGTCACCTTTCTTATCGTGCAGCTGGCGCCCGGCGACCCGGTGAAGCTCGGCTTGGGAATAGGGGGCGAGACGATCAAGGCCGAGGGCGTCGCGAAGCAGATTGTCGAGGAGCAGAAAAAGCTCCTCGACCTCGACAAGCCTCTGTGGTTGCGCTATCCGTTGTGGCTCGGCAAGCTGGTCCGGCTCGACTTCGGCCGGTCATTCAAGGACTGGCGACCCGTTCGCGAGATTATCCTTGAAAGGCTTCCGGTAACGCTTCAGATTAACCTCATATCGATATTCCTTGCATACCTTGTCGCCATCCCGATAGGGGTCCACTCGGCGGTGCGCTCCGGAGGGGCCGCCGAGCGGACGACGACGGTTGCGCTCTTTATCCTTTACAGTCTGCCGTCCTTCTGGGTGGCCTACATTCTCATTTATTTCCTTGCCGGCGGCAACTACTTGAACATCTTTCCCGTCGGCGGCATCAGCGCGTCCGGCGCGGCGCATTTCACGACCTGGCAGTGGCTTGCCGACAGGCTCTGGCACCTGGCCCTGCCGGTTCTCTGCCTCACTTACGGCAGCTTCGCGGGGCTCTCGCGCTATATGCGAAGCGGTATGATGGAAGTGCTGCGGCAGGACTATATCCGGACCGCCCGTGCCAAGGGCCTCTCGGAAAGGGTGGTCATTTTCAAGCACGCAATGCGAAACTCCATCATCCCCATCGTAACCATACTCGCCGGCCTGCTGCCGGGCCTCATCGGCGGGTCGGTTATCATCGAGACGATATTCAATATCCCGGGTATGGGCCGCCTTGGCTTCAACGCGGTGCTCGCCCGCGACTATCCCGTCATAATGGCCGTGGCAACCGTGTCGGCGGTCCTGACGCTTTTCGGGATATTGCTTTCCGATATCCTCTACGCGGTGGTGGACCCGAGGATAAAGTATGACTGAGCGACCGGCTCGTAAACCGCGCGCCTACTGGCGCCTGGTGTTGCGCGAGTTCTTTAAAAGGCGGCTTTCTGTTGCCGCCCTGGCGGCGACTCTTCTGCAGCTGCTTGTGGCCCTCCTGGCGCCGTACCTTGCCAACGAGGTGCCGATAGTGCTCAGAGAACAGGGCAAAATCTGTTTCCCCTCAACGTTCGACTACCCCCGGTTTCGAACGACCGACTGGGCCGCCTTCGTTCGCGACCTTCCCTCCGGCGACTGGGTGCTGATGCCGCCGCTTCCCGTCGGTCCGAGCCACACCGACATTTTCAACCGGCTTGATCATCCCTCCCGCCGGCATCTTATGGGCACCGACGACCTGGGAAGAGATGTCCTGGCCAGAATGATCTGGGGCGGGCGGATAAGTCTTTCGGTGGGATTTGTCGCTGTCGGCATCGCCGTCATAATAGGTATCATCTTCGGTTCGATTGCCGGCTACTTCGGCGGGGCGGCGGATCTCGTCATATCCCGCGTCATCGAGGTGGTCATTTGCTTTCCAACCTTTTTCCTGCTGCTCACGATAATCGCCCTCGTGGCCAGGATGAGCATATTCTACCTGATGCTGGCAATCGGCATTGTCGGCTGGACAGGCATAGCGAGACTGGTGAGAGGGGAGTTCCTCAGGCTCCGCGAACAGGACTTCGTAGTGGCTGCGCGGGCCCTCGGCGTGCCGGCCCGGCGCATCATATTCCGCCATATCCTGCCCAACGCCATCGCCCCCGTCCTGGTGTCGGCCACCTTCGGAATCGCAGGCGCGATTCTTACCGAGTCGGGCCTCTCCTTTCTCGGCTTCGGCGTGCCCCCTCCGACGGCGTCCTGGGGCTCGATACTTTCCCTGGCGCGCCAGTACGTCTACCAGGCATGGTGGCTGACGGCGTTTCCGGGAGCGGCGATATTCTTCAGCATTCTCTGCTACAACCTTATCGGCGAGGGGCTCCGCGACGCGGTTGACCCGAGACTCAGAATCTGATTGACTAAAGAGGCTGCTATGGGACAAAACGGCGAGGTTCTGAAGGTCAGGAACCTCTCGACCCATTTCTATACCGGCGCCGGCGTGGCGAAGGCCGTGCAGAAGGTCGACCTGACCTTGAAGCGCGGCAGGACGCTGGGGCTTGTCGGCGAGTCCGGCTGCGGCAAGTCCGTGACGGCCCTCTCGATTATGCGCCTCGTGCCGGAGCCTCCAGGCAGGATTGTCGCGGGAAGGGTTGAACTCGATGGGCGAAATCTCCTCGAACTGTCCGAGGCCGAGATGCGCTCGGTGAGAGGCTCCAGGATCGCGATGATCTTCCAGGAACCGATGACCTCGCTCAACCCGGTCTTTACCGTCGGCAGCCAGATTGTCGAGGCCGTGCGCGTTCACGAGAGGCTCTCAAGGACCGCCGCGCGCGACCGGGCGGTCGAGATGCTTTCCACCGTCCGCATTCCAAACCCCGCCCAGCGTATGCGAAGCTACCCCCACCAGCTCTCCGGCGGCCAGCAGCAGCGCGTGATGATAGCAATGGCGCTTGCCTGCGGGCCGGACGTGCTCATCGCCGACGAGCCCACAACCGCCCTGGACGTTACCATACAGTCGCAGATTCTCTCGCTACTCGACGACCTGCAGGCGCGCCTCTCTATGGCCGTGCTCTTCATAACCCACGATATGGCGGTCATCGCCCAGACGGCCGACGACGTGGCGGTTATGTACGCAGGCACAATAGTGGAACGCGCGCCGGTCAAGCCCCTCTTCAACAAGCCGCTTCACCCGTACACGCGCCTTCTCTTTCGCAGCATCCCGACCGGAGGCGCCAGGGGCAGCCGGCTGGAGACCATCGCCGGCCAGGTGCCGAGCCTGTTGGCCCTGCCCACGGGCTGCAGGTTTCACCCACGCTGCCCGCTTGCCTTCGAGCGCTGCGTGAAGGAGGAGCCGGTGCTGCGGGAGGTGGAGGATGGGCGCCTGGTGGCTTGTCACAGGGCCGGGGAGATCGAGGAGCTTATGAAATGACGGCCAATGGCAAAGTTGTCGAGGTAAAGGGGCTCAAGAAGCACTTCCCCATCAAGAGGGGCGTGTTTTCGCGCACGGTCGGGCACGTCAAGGCCGTGGACGGGGTGAGTTTTTCGATCGAGCGGGGCGCGACGCTCGGCCTTGTGGGCGAGTCGGGCTGCGGCAAGACGACCTGCGCTAGGACGATCCTTCGCCTCCTGGAGCCGACCGAGGGCGGCATTTCCTTAAACGGGCAGGATATCCTCGCCCTCTCCGGCAGCCGCCTGCGGGAGGCGCGGCGCGATTTTCAGATAATCTTCCAGGACCCCTATGCGTCGCTCAATCCCCGGATGACTGTTGCGGGGATTGTGGGCGAGGGCCTGAAGGTGCACAAGGCCGGCACCCGCCGGGAGCGTAGGCTCAGGGTGGGCGAACTCCTGGAGACGGTCGGCCTGCCGGACGACGCGGCGGGAAAGTATCCCCACGAGTTTTCCGGCGGCCAGCGCCAGAGGATCGGCATCGCCAGGGCGCTGGCCCTCGACCCGGCCTTCCTGGTCTGCGACGAGCCGGTAAGCGCCCTCGACGTCTCCATCCGAGCCCAGATCGTAAACCTCCTCAAGGACCTCCAGGCACGCACCGCGATGTCGTACCTCTTCATCGCCCACGACTTGAACCTCGTCGAGTACATAAGCGACGAGGTGGCCGTGATGTACCTCGGGCGGATCGTGGAAAAGGCATCCTCCGAAGAAATATACGCCAAGCCGCTGCACCCCTATACCAGGGCGCTCCTGGCCGCCAATCCCGTCCCGGACCCCGACGCCCGCCGCGAACGGATCGTCCTGGGCGGCGACGTGCCGAGCCCGGCGAATCCCCCGACGGGCTGCCACTTTCACCCGCGCTGTGGGCTGGCGGTTGAGCGCTGCCGCGTCGAGTATCCCGACCTCGTCGAGGCAAGCCCCGGGCACTTTGTTGCCTGCCACCGTGCCGGTGAGGAGCCGGCGTCGTAGCACCGTAATCGTCCCAAGGAATGTGTTCAGTGACGTAGAGTGCGGCTTGCCGCACGCGGAATAGTATCACTGGTGAACAAGTTTACCCGCCGTGGAGGGCCACCAGTGCCACATAGCCGTCCGTAGGGGCGAGGCATTGCCGCGTGCCCTCGGAAGGTCAGTTGATTGCCGCAGACAACGTCTGCGGCCCCCATAGCAAAGAGGGGTCGAAGCCCCCCCCATAGCAGAAAGGGGTCGAAGCCCTCTTCGTCTTGACAGCGCGGCCTGTGCGGATAAAATCCTGTTCTCCGTTGAGATTCCTCCCCGAACACACCTCTTTGATGCAGGGGCCGGTCAATGGACGCTAAGGAGAAGTGCGGTCTCTACGGGGCTTTCGGTCTCGAGAACGCTTCCCGATATGTTTACCAGGGCCTTTTCGCCCTGCAGCACAGGGGCCAGGAATCCGCCGGTATCGTCTCGTCCGACGGCGCCGACCTTGCCAGCTACAAGGGGATGGGCCTCGTCGGCGAGGTCTTCAGCGAAGAGGTAATTTCGCGCCTTCGGGGAACGGCCGCCATCGGGCACGTCAGGTACTCGACGACGGGTTCCTCTAACGTCAACAACGCCCAGCCCTTTCTCATCAAGTACTCCGGCGGCGAGATCGCCGTCGCCCACAACGGCAACCTTGTCAACGCGGCAACGCTCAGGCACGAATACGAGGCGCAAGGCTCCATCTTCCAGACGACGATGGACACCGAGATCATACTGCACATACTTGCCCGGACTCACCGGCAGGGGGGTAATGGGCTGATCGAGAAGGCCATTGGGCGCGTTCAAGGGGCATACAGCCTGCTTTTCATCACGCCCGGGGAGATGATCGCCGCGAGGGACCCGCACGGTTTCAGGCCGCTGTGCATCGGCCGCGTGGGCGAGGCCTGGGTGGTGGCGAGCGAGACGTGCGCGTTCGATATCACCGGCGCACAGTTCGTCAGAGAAGTGGAGCCCGGAGAGGTCGTCCACTTCTCAGCCGACGGCATACGCTCCGGTCGGATTTTGCCCTCCGGAGAGGTCAAGCCCAAGTATTGCATATTCGAGCACATCTATTTCGCCAGGCCCGACAGCGTTATTTTCGGCGACAGCGTGCACGAGGTCCGCAAACGCCTCGGAGCCAGGCTCGCCCAGGACGCACCGGTAGACGCCGATATGGTGGTGGCGATCCCCGAGGGTGGCACGAGCGCGGCACTCGGCTACAGCGAGGCCTCCGGCCTGCCGATTGACCGAGGCTTCATCGTGAACCGCTACGTCGGCCGCACCTTCATCAAGCCCGACGCCGTCGACCGCGCAGCCAGCGCCCAGGCCAAGCTCAACGTCGTAAGCGAGGTGGTCCGGGGCAAACGCTTGGTGGTTGTCGACGACAGCGTCGTCAGGGGCACGACGTGCCGGGCGAAGATGGCCCTGTTGAGGAAGGCCGGCGCAAAGGAAGTGCACTTTCGCGTCACCTGCCCGCCCCATTTGTACCCGTGCTTTTACGGGATCGATTTCCCCGAGAGACAGGAGCTCCTCGCGGTGAGGTACAACCTGGAAGAAATAAAGGAGTTCCTGAAGGTCGATTCGATTGCGTACCAGACGCTCGACGGGATGCTGTCGTGCGTTTCCAATCCTCCCGACCACTATTGCCACGCCTGTTTCACGGGGCGGTATCCCGTGGTTGCGGGGCAGAAAACCGGCAAGTTCATACTGGAACGGACGCAGTAGCCGATGGCTAAGAAACTGACATACCAGGCGGCCGGTGTCGACATCGAGGCCGGCGCCCGGCTCGTCAAAAGCATCGCGTCGTTTGCCAAGAGCACCTACGGGCCGAGGGTCCTTTCGGGCGTGGGGGGCTTCTCGGGCTTTTTCAGCCTCGATTATGAAAACAGGCTCTTCAAGCGCCGCTACAGGGAGCCCGTCCTGGTGGCGTCCACCGACGGCGTTGGGACCAAGCTCGACGTCGCCCAGGCCGTCGGCTTGCACGAAACCATCGGCATCGACCTGGTAGCGATGTGCGTAAATGACCTCGTCGTCTGCGGCGCGGAGCCGCTCTTTTTCCTCGACTACCTCGTCACTTCGCGCCTCGACGTAGACGAGACCGCCGCCGTCGTGAAAGGCATAGCCGACGGCTGCAAGCAGGCCGGTTGCGCGCTCCTTGGGGGTGAGACGGCCGAGCATCCCGGCACTTTCCCCGACGGCAAATATGACCTTGCGGGTTTCAGTGTGGGCGTGGTCGAAAGGAAAAAGATTATCACGGGCCGCACCGCCGAGGCGGGTGACACAGTCTTAGGACTTGCCTCAAGCGGGCTTCACTCGAACGGTTTCAGCCTCGTACGCAAGATCGTCTTTGAGAAGCTCGGCCTTGGCGTCGAGGACCGCATCGAAGAACTCGGCGCTACCGTCGCCGAGGCACTCCTGGTGCCGACGATAATCTATGCCCGCTGTGTGCGCGCCGCGCTCTCGGCCTACAAGGTAAAGAAAGTCGTCAAGGGGATTGCTCACATCACCGGCGGCGGGCTCGTCGAAAACATCCCGCGCATCCTGCCCGCCGGGCTCTCGGCGAAAATCAGGAAGGGCTCCTGGCCCGTGCCGCCGATCTTCGGCTTCCTCCAGAAGGCCGGAGATGTCGCCGAAGATGAAATGTACCGCGTTTTCAATATGGGCATCGGATTGGTCCTCGTCGTGAGCCCCTACTACGCCCACGCTGTGGCTGCAAGGCTTGAGAAAGCCGGTCAAACCGTCCACACAATCGGCCAGATAGTCGCCACACCCGGCAAATGTGAAACCATCATCACCTGAGGGGGGAGAAGCCCACCAAGGGCGGGTAAACTTCGCCCCCTTTCTAAAATGTGGCACTGGTGGCTATGTAGGGGCGCGATTCATCGCGCCCCTACAATCGTGTTTCTCTGTGCCTGGGTAACTCTGTGGTGAAAATGATACGCGT
>JAGHCE010000234.1 GCA_021160625.1 Planctomycetota bacterium
ACCGAGAGGCGGCTCTGGCCCAGTGTGCCCACCGCGCAGCGCGGTGGGCACACTGGGCCAGAGCCGCCTCTCGGTGGGGCTCGACATCGGCTCGATAAGCGTTAACGTCGTCGTCCTCTCGGCCGACGGCGAGGTCATCTTTGAAGAATACGTTCGTCACAGCGGCAAGCCCGTTGAGCAGGCCGCGGCAGCCCTTGCGCGGATAATCGAGCAGTACAACGCCGGCCAAATAGCACGCGTCGCCCTCACCGGCAGCGGCGCCAAGATCGTGGCCGAGCAAACGGGGGCGGCTTTTGTCAACGAGGTCGCTGCGGCCGCGCGCGCCGCTCACGCTCTTTATCCCAATGCGAGGACCGTCATTGACATCGGCGGCGAGGACTCCAAGCTCATCCTCGTGACACCCGACGGCGGTATCGGCGACTTCGCAATGAACACCAGCTGCGCCGCAGGAACCGGTTCATTTCTCGACGAACAGGCCACGCGCCTGGGCTACACCATCGAGGAGTTTGCCGAGCTCGGCCTCAAGTCCGAAATGCCCCCGCGTGTCGCGGGTCGTTGCAGCGTCTTCGCAAAGACCGATATGATCCATCTCCAGCAGATAGCCACACCCGACTATGACATCATCGCCGGGCTGGCCTTCGCTATGGCGAGGAATTTCAAGTCGACCCTGGGCAAGGGTGGCAAAATCGCCACCCCTGTCCTGTTCCAGGGGGGCGTCGCAGCCAATAAGTGCCTTGCGCGCGCCTTCAGGGACGTCTTCGACGTCTCCGACGAGTCCTTCATCATCCCCGAACATTACGCCTCGATGGGCGCCATCGGTGCGACGCTCGTGGCCATAGACCAGGATACCGGCACCGATTTCGCCGGTATCGACCGGCTCATCGACTACGTGAACGAGCCCCGCTCTCTCGGCCAGACCCTTGAACCGCTCGCGTTTCATCCCGGCGCCGAAAAGCGCCATTACATCGGCACGACCGAAGGCGTCCCGCAGGGCGCTCCGGAGACAATCCCCGCGTACCTGGGCGTCGACGTCGGGTCCGTCAGCACCAATGTCGTCGCGCTCGACGAGGACGGCAACGTCCTCGCCAAGAGCTACCTGCCGACGGCCGGCCACCCGATTGAAGCGGTCAGGCAGGGCCTCAAGGAAATATGGGACAAGGTGGGAGAGCGCCTCGATATCCGGGGAGTGGGAACCACCGGCTCCGGCCGATACCTCACAGGCGACCTGGTCGGCGCGGATATCGTCAGAAATGAGATAACCGCCCAGGCCCACGGCGCCGCCGCCATCGACCCGGAAGTCGATACCATCTTCGAAATCGGAGGCCAGGACTCGAAATTCATCTCGCTCGAGAACGGCGTGGTCATCGATTTCGCAATGAACTACGTCTGTGCGGCCGGCACAGGCTCCTTCCTGGAAGAGCAGGCCGAGCGCCTGGAGATCAACATCAAGGGGGAATTCGCCGACCTGGCGCTCGAATGCCGGGACCCGGTCCGCCTGGGCGAGCGCTGTACGGTATTTATGCAAAGCGATCTGGTGAGTCACCAGCAGAGAGGCGCGACAGTCCCGCAGCTGGTTTCGGGCCTGGCCTACTCGATAGTGCAAAACTATCTAAACCGCGTAGTGGGGCACCACCGCATCGGGAAAAAGATTTTCTTCCAGGGCGGCACGGCCGCAAACCGCGCCGTCGTCGCGGCCTTTGAAAAGGTCACCGGCCGGCCCATAACCGTTCCCCGCCATCACGACGTCACCGGCGCCATCGGCTCGGCGCTCCTGGCGCAGGAATACCAGAAGGCCAACGGCGCCGTCAAGTCGAAGTTCCGGGGCTTCAACCTCGCCGAGCGCCCCTACCGCGTCGAAACCTTCGAATGCCACGGCTGCGCCAACCAATGCCAGATTCGCAAGGTGATAATCGAGGGCGAACCGCCGCTTTTCTACGGCAGCCGCTGCGACAAGTACAACCTGAAGGACAAGGCAGATACCGGCAAGAACCTTACCGACCTTTTCAAGGTACGCGAGGAACTCCTCGACGCCGACTACGCCGCCGCGCCGAAGAAACCCAAACGCGGTAAGATAGGCATCCCCAGGGCACTCTTCCAGCATGACCTTCTCCCCTTCTGGAAGACCTTCCTGGTCAGAACCGGCTTCGAGCCGGTCGTAAGCCCGCCGACCAACAGTGACATCACACGCAAGGCGCTCGAACGGGCTGCATCCGAGTGGTGCTTCCCCGCCAAGATAATCGTCGGCCACGTTCGCTGGCTTCTCGAGAACGGCGTAAACCGCATATTCGTTCCCAGCATCATCACGATGCCCAAGGATGACAACGCTCAAGCCGACAACTACCTGTGCCCCTATGTCCAGACGATCCCCTATATGTTGCGCGTTATCTTCGATGAGGAAGCCGAGGGCATTGATTTCGTGGCGCCGGTGGTGCAGTTTCAGCGCGGCAAGGGGCACCTGCTGAAACAGATGCTCACCTTCGGACGGCGCTACGGAGTGACAAGGCGCGAGGTCGTAAAAGCCCTCAACGCGGCGCTTGCCGCGCAGAAGAAATTCCGTTCCACACTGCGCAGGCGCATTGCCAAGGTGCTGAAGAATACGTCTGAAGACGTTCGTCGGGTCGTCCTTGTCGGGCGCCCATACAACACCTGCGACCGGGGTCTCAACCTCGACCTGCCCAAGAAGCTGCTCGACCACGGAGTCCTGCCGGTGCCGATGGAGGCGGTTGTGGCCGACGGCGTGCCGCTTTCGGAAGACTGGGACAATATGTACTGGAAGTACGGCCAACGGATAATGGCGGCCGCGGAAAAGATCGCCGACGACCCGAACTTCGATGCTGTCTACATTACCAACTTCGGCTGCGGTCCGGACTCCTTCCTGACCGGCTTTTTTCAGCGCACACTCGGCAAAAAGCCGGCACTGCTCCTGGAAATCGACGAGCACTCAGCGGACGCCGGCGTCATCACGCGCATCGAGGCCTACCTCGACAGCATCTCGAACGTCGAGAAAAAGACGCACAAACGCGAGCGCCTGTTTCCGGAGATTATCCTCAACAACGTCCGAACGATCTACATCCCGCATATGTGCGAGCACGCGCACGCGTTGGCGGCCTCTTTTCGCAGCGTGGGCATCCCCGCCGAGGCCCTGCCGGACTCCGACGAAGAATCGATTCTCCTGGGCCGACGCTACACCACCGGCAAGGAGTGTCTCCCGGCGATTATCACCACCGGCGATATGCTCAGGAAAATCTACGAGCCCGGTTTCAATCCCGAGAATGCCGCCTTCTTTATGCCTTCCGGCACCGGGCCCTGCCGCTTCGGGCAGTACCACAAGCTGCACCGCCTTATCCTCAAGGATATCGGCAAGGAAAACGTACCTGTCCTGGCGCCCAACCAGGGCCGCAATTTCTACCAGCAGTTCAAGGGGCTCGCCAGGAACGCCTCCGGCGACCCCAGCCGCCTCTCCTGGCAGGGGATCGTCTCCTCGGACCTCCTGCACCGGGCGCTCCACCAGACGCGCCCCTACGAAACCCGCCCCGGCGAGACCGACCGCGTGTTCCAGCGCGCTATCACCCGCGTCTGCGCGGCGATCGCGTCAAACGGCGACGTCGGCGAGGCACTCAAGGACTCCGCGCGTGATTTCCGGGCGATAAGCGTGGACAAGGCCCGCCGCAAGCCCCTCGTAGGCGTAATCGGCGAGATATTCGTCCGCCATAACGAGGCCGCAAACGCCAACGTCATCGCCCGACTCGAAGCACTGGGCCTCGAAGTGGAGCTAGCGTCGGTCTCCGAGTGGATATACTACACGAACTACACCCGCCGCCGCCTGGCCTTCATCGAGAAGAACGTGGGCGACCTGCTTATGACCACGGCCAGAGACACCGTCCAGCACTTCGACGAGAACCGTCTCGGAAAGTCTTTCCGCAAGCTCGTCCGGCACACCATCGAGCCGCCCTCGAAACTCCTGGTCGAGATGGGCACGCGCTACATCCACGAGTCCTTCGAGAGTGAGGCGCTGCTGACCGTGGCAAAGGCGGTGGAGATATTCCGCGAGCGCGGCGCAGGCGTCGTCAATGTGATGCCCTTCACCTGTATGCCCGGGACGATCTCCGCGACGATACTCAAGAAATTCCACCAGGAGCACGACCTTATGCCCACCATCTCCATCGCCTACGACGGGCAGGAGGATGCCACACTCGAGACGCGCCTTGAGGCCTTCGCGTACCAAGTTCACCAGTACCACAAGGCGATTAACCCGGCCGAAGAACTGCCGTCCCGTCGAAAGAGATCGCTTGTCACCGAATGATGGAACCGCCTTCCAGGAGAGGCATCCCTCTCCTGAGGTACATCACGAGAATTGATATGTCCGTGGGATTGACACCCGGTATGCGCGCAGCCTGCGCCACGGTGGCAGGCTGGTGGATCTTGAGCTTTTCCCGCGATTCGAACTTGAGCTCGCCGATGGCGTCGTAGTCGGTCCCCCGTGGCAGCGAGAGGTTTTCCTGGCGCTTCATCCGCTCCACGCCGGCCTCTTGGCGCGCAATGTAGCCGGCGTACTTCGTGTCCGTCTCGACCTGGTCAAGGACGTCCCGGCGGTATTCTCCAAGCTGAGGGAACTCCCGCGCCAGCGCCTCTATAGTGACCTCCGGCCGCACAAGCCTGCGGGCAAGCGTTGCACCTCCCGCCGACGTCCCCTCCAGAAAAGCGCTTACGGCAGCCACCTGGTGCCTCTTCTCCTCGAACCTTTCCCAGGCCTCGTCCCCGACCAGGCCCAAGGAACGTCCAAGCGGCATCAGCCTCATATCCGCGTTGTCGTACCTCAGCAGCAGCCGGTATTCCGCACGCGACGTGAACATCCTGTAAGGCTCGTCGACCCCCTTGGTCACAAGGTCGTCGACCATCACGCCGATGTAGGCCTCGTGCCTGCCTATGGTGACCGGATCGGCGCCCCTTGCGCAAAGCGCCGCGTTGGCCCCCGCGAGTATCCCCTGCCCCGCGGCCTCCTCGTAGCCGGATGTCCCGTTTATCTGGCCCGCGAAAAACAGCCCTCCGATGCGCTTGGTCTCAAGCGAGGCGTAAATCTCCCTCGGCGGAACGAAGTCGTACTCCACGGCATACCCGTACCGCATTATCTCGGCCTTCTCAAGCCCCTCGACCGAATGCACCATCTCTTCCTGCACGTCACGCGGCAGCGAGGTAGCCGCACCGTTGAGGTATACCTCGCGGGTGTTGAGACCTTCGGGCTCCAAGAAGAGCTGATGGCGGCCGCGATCGGGAAACCGTACGACCTTCACTTCTATCGACGGGCAGTACCTGGGACCCGTCGAGGTAATCTGTCCGGTGTAGACCGGCGCCCGGTCGAGGTTGGCCTTTATAATCTCGTGTGTGCGCTCGTTGGTAAAAGCAATGTGACAGGGCACCTGCTCCTGGGCGACTTTCCTGGTGGTAAAGGAAAAGAACACCGGGTCTTCATCCCCCGGCTGCAGGGCTACCTTCTCACGATCTATCGAGCGGGAATTGATCCTCGGCGGCGTGCCGGTCTTTAGCCTCTCGACCGGAAAGCCAAGCGCCCTGAGCGACCAGGAAACGCCCTCGGCAGCCGGTTCGCCGCCCCTGCCGCCTGCGACGATCTCCTCGCCGATGTGAAGGACCGCCGAGAGAAACGTCCCCGGACACAAAACCACCGCCCTCGCATCGTAGCGCACGCCGCGCCTGCAGGAAACGCCCTTGACCCGGCCCCCCTCCGCCCGGATTCCCGTTACCATCTCCTGGCGAATATCGAGGTCGGCCGTCGTCTCCAGGACTTCCTTTACCGCGAACTGGTAGAGCTTCTTGTCGCACTGGGCCCTCGGCGCCCGCACCGCCGGTCCCCTGG
>JAGHCE010000190.1 GCA_021160625.1 Planctomycetota bacterium
GGGCGTCTCTTGCGGTAACGGGGCGGGATGTGCTGGCCGCACGAGGGTCGAGGTACACGCCGGCGTCGGCCTGCCTGGGCCTGGCGGGGGTGCTGGAGAGGCCGGGAAGGTATGCATTTGTGGGAAAGCCCTGCGAGGTGTCGGCCCTGCGTATGCTGCAGGCGGTGGTGCCTGTCCTGGGGGAAAGGATAGTCCTCGCCGTGGGGCTCTTCTGCGCACAGACGCCGGCGAGGAGCCTGACGGAGGCCTTTTTAGCCTCGGTGGGAGTTGCGAAGGATGACGTTGAGGCGGTTGAGTACAGGGGGCGGGGCTGGCCGGGCACCTTCACGGTGCTCGGCGGCGGCCGAATCCTGTACGAGTGTGACTACACACGGGTGTGGAATTTCCTCGTCGACGCAGTGCCGCAGGTAAGATGTTTCCTGTGTGAGGACGCAGTGGCCGGAAGCGCCGATATTTCCGTCGGCGACCCCTGGGGACTGCCGGAAGGCTTTGCCGTGGGAAGCGGGATGTCCTACGTGGTGGCCAGGACCGAGGCGGGGAAGCGCTTTGTCGCCGAGGCCGCGGCGAAGGGGGCAATAGCGCTCGACCAAGCTCCCGAGGCGCTTGTAACCGGGCGCAACGAAATGCAGGCTCGAAGGGCGGCCGAGGCCGCGCAAAGGCGTTTGACCTATTCGGCGCTATTTGCCAGGTCGGGCATTGTCAAAGCACTTGCGCGTAACGGTTTCTCATTTTTGCCGACGCTTTTGAGGCAGCGGCTTAGGGGCGAGTATTTTTAGTATGGTGCAGACATAATGCAACAGCTCACTATGATAGTCGCTTCGATAGGCAGCCTCCTCGTCCTATGGCTGGGTGGCGCTAATATCCTGTGGATATATTTGGCAACGGTTCTGCTTTACCCGGCGTTTTTAACTCTCCCGCTGGGCACCATTGATTTTACCGCCGCCAGGATAGTCATTATCGTGGGGTTGTTGCGCATCATTTTCGACTCGCGGGCAGTCCGGTCATTCCGCGTCAACAGAATAGACATCCTTGTTGTGGTGCTTTTTGCGTGGGGGACTCTGGCGCTTATGATTACGGAGGGTGGAGGGGCTATTCTGGAGAACCGTTCCGGTGCTTTGGTTGACACGCTGTTCGTCTATGCGGTGGCGCGGCTCGCAATCAGGACCAGGGCGGACCTGGTGAAGGTCGCAAAAGTGGTGGCCGTCATAGTTTTGTTCTTGGCGATACTCGGCGTGATGGAGAGTTACAGTGGTTGGTCTCCTTATTCGCCCTTGAAGGCGTATGACCCCTGGTCGCGTCACATAAGCGCCGACCCCGAACAGTCTATGCGGCTTGGGCTGTACCGGGCTGGCGGTGCGGGGGGAAACAGTATCGTTTTCGGTATGACCTTTGTGCTTGTGATGCCTCTTGTAATGGTGCTGTTTAGGGAAGGCGCAAACTTGCGGCTGCTGGGAGGCGCCGCAACTATTGCCTGTGTGGCCGGCGCTTTCTCGTCAATGTCGAGCGGGCCGTTTATGAGTATGGTGATTTTTATTTTCTGTGCATTGCTGGTTTACAAGCCGGATCTTGTGAAACCGATTCTTGTAATACTGTTTCTCGTCTGCGTTGCCGCCGAAGTAGGTTCTAATCGCCATTTTTATCACCTGATAGGTTACCTTGCGCTGGGCAGCAGTGCCACCTGGTACAGGAGCAGGCTTTTCGATCTTGCGCTCCAGGATTTGCCCAAGTATTGGACATTCGGCTACGGATTCAAAGATCCCGGCTGGGGCCTTCTGCTTGATGGCCGCAGCTACACGGATCTATGCAACAATTACGTGTTGCTTGCGGTGACGCAGGGCGCTGCGGCCGCATTACTCTTCATAGGTATCCTGGTGGAAGCAGTCCGAAGGGCCAGAAAAGCCTACAAGGCATCTTACCCGGCTGCGTTTTCCGATGCCGCGTGGTTTATCGGAAGTTTGTTTGTGGCTCTTGGAATGGGGCTTTACTCGATAGGCCTCCTGGGTGCAATGCAGTCGATTTTCTACGTTATGCTCGGTGTGGTGGCGGGAAGGCTTTTCGACGCCTCGGTGCCTGACGGGGACACACGGGTGCGGTGGAAGCTACGGGCCGTCCGGCGCTTGCAGAGTAAAACACCGAGGACGCAGCGAACCGCTGTAGCCCCTCCCCGGGAAAAGGCCGAGTGACGCCCCGGGTTTCGAGACCGGGTGGTGCCATCCCGGCTGGAGAATGACGGAGGCAGTGTATTGAGCATCGCGGAAAAAAACGCGGGAACGAGCGGCATGGACCTGTCGATCGTGATAGTGTCTTTCAACGACGGGGATGTCCTCTTGCCCTGCCTGCGGTCCATCTACGAATGGGCGCCGGAAATCTCTTTCGAGGTCATCCTCGTCGACAACGGATCGAGAGACGGCAGCGTCGGGGAGGTGCGGCGCCTCTTCGGCGAGGTTGTCGTCGTCGAAGCGGGGTACAACTCCGGGTATGCCGGCGGAAACAATATCGGCTTCGAAAAGGCGGGGGGCAGATGGGTGCTGTTCCTGAATCCGGACACGCTTGTTATGGATGGATCCTTGGAGGCGCTCGTGTCCCGTGCGGACTCGCTGCCGGGCTGCGGCGCGATCGGTCCGAGGGTTCTCAACCGGGACTCCTCTCTGCAAAGGACGCTGTCACGGGCGCCGAGGGTATGGGATTTCCTCGCCGAGGCGCTTATGCTTCACCGCATTCCGGGCTACATACGTCTTTTCGGGGACAGCGGCTACCGCGAAGGCGACTACGACCGCGAGATCGAGGTGGACACGGTCAGCGGGTGCTGCCTCGTCGCCCGGCGGAACATCCTCGACGAGATTGGGGCCTTTGACGAGGAGTATTTCATCTATTTCGAGGAGACGGACCTGTGCGAACGCATCCGCAGGAGCGGCCACAAGGTTATCTATACGCCTGCTGCTTCCATAGTGCATCTGGGACACGCCACGACCGTCAAGCGCAAAACCTGGTTCAAGATACAGCACGAGCGCAGCCGCAGGCGCTTTTTCCGGAAAAACCGCAGCAGGGTTTCTCTTGCCGCGATAGGAGTGATACTCTTGGTAAAATCGCTGTTGCGGGTGGTGCTGGGGACGCTGGGAATCGTCCTGACGGCGGGGTGCCGTGAGAACGTTCGCAGCTCCACCGCTACGGCGCTGAGGATGCTCGGATGGCAGCTGGGGCTCGTCAAGCACGGGCCGAGGCCGTCTTAGGTTTGTGCGTTACGGGATTTCGAGACTCTAAGGGGAGATGATATCTATGGGCAGGAAAGCTCTCGTCACCGGTGGTGCCGGTTTCATCGGAAGCCACGTGGCCAGGGAGGTGCTCAAGTCGGGCCTGGAGGTCGTCATCCTCGATGACCTAAGCGGCGGCTTCAGCGAGAACATTCCCGCAGGCGCCGTGTTCGTCGAGGGGTCGGTGACCGACCGCCGCCTGGTCAACCGCCTCTTCGAGGAGCACCGCTTCGACTACGTCTATCACTTAGCGGCCTATGCCGCCGAGGGGCTTAGCCATTTCATCAAGAACTTCAACTACACCAACAACGTCCTGGGATCCATCAACCTCATCAACGCCGCCGTGAACTACGAGGCAAAATGCTTCGTCTTCACGTCCTCGATCGCCGTCTACGGGGAAAACCAGCTGCCGATGCGCGAAGATATGACCCCCCGGCCGGAGGATTCCTACGGCATCGCCAAGTACACCGTTGAGATGGAGCTGGCGGCCTCGCACAAGATGTTCGGCCTCGACTACGTCATATTCCGTCCGCACAACGTCTACGGCGAAAACCAGAACATCGGCGACAGGTACCGAAACGTCGTCGGCATCTTTATGAACCAGATTCTGCAGGGTAAATCCCTGACGATCTTCGGCGACGGGGAGCAGTCGAGGGCCTTTACCTATATCGCCGATGTGGCGCCCGTCATTGCCGGGGCCCCCGACGTCGCCGCCGCCACAAACCGGGTCTTCAACATAGGTGCGGACAGGCCCGTGACCGTCAACGAGCTTTCGCGCATAGTCTCCGCCGCGATGGGGGCCGAGCCCGAGATAATTCATCTCGCTCGCCGCAACGAGGTGGTTCACGTCTTCTCCGATCACTCCAAGGCCAGGGAGGTATTCGGAGATTACGGACAGACGCCCCTTGACGAAGGCGTCGGCCTTATGGCCGAGTGGGTCGCTCGAACCGGCTCCAGGAAGAGCCGGGCGTTCAAAAATATCGAGGTCTGGAAGAATATGCCGCCGAGCTGGCGGGAGGTCTCCGGGCCAGACGCCGACAAGTAGGCCGGACGAATTCGGATAGAGACAACAGTGAGATTCGAGATGGAAAACCAGGACAAAAAGGCCGACGGCGGCGCCTGGGAGATCGCCGTTGTGGAGACACTCGGCGACGTCGAAAATCTGCGCCCCTTGTGGGTGCAACTACAAGCGCAGGGCCCTTTCCCGAACGTCAATGCCGACATAGACAGGTACACGTCGATCGTTGCCTCTCTGGGGGATGCCTCCCGGCCGTATGTTGTCCTCGTCAGCCGAGGCGGTGTTCCGGAGGCGATGCTTGTCGGCCGCATCGAAGAGAGGCGCTTCAGGGTCGCGATCGGTTACAAGACGCTCTGTCAGCCGGCGCTTCGGTGCCTGTCGATAATCCACGGCGGGGTCCTTGGGCACCCCGGCGAGGATGTTGTGAGGGAGTTGCTGGCTCACCTCAAATCCGTCCTGGCAAGGCGGAAAGTCGACGCGGTGTTCCTGAATCACCTGGAGACCGACTTCCTGATGTACCGCCTGGCCCGGGAGACGTTCGGTCCCCTGCGGCGCGATCACTTTGCCGACGTCGAGCCACACTGGGTAATGAGCCTTCCCGATTCAACGGAGGCCTTCTACAAGTCGCTCTCCAAGGCCAACCGGAAATCAACGAGGCGTGCAGTCAGGCTCCTGGAAAAGGCGTATCCCGGACGCGTCGAGCACGTGCGCCTCTCCCGCGAGGAGGACCTGCCGGAGATACTCTCTGCCTTGAAGGAGGTTTCCTCCAAGACCTACCAGTACGCAATGGGCGTGGGGTTTGAGGACTCCCCGGTCGAGCGGGAACGCCTTCGGGATGCGGCGCGGCACGGATGGCTAAACGTCCATCTGCTCCGCATTGAAGGAAGGCCCGTTGCCTTTGAGCTGGCCCTGCAGTACGCCGGCACGTATTTCCTGTGTGCCAGCGGTTATGACCCGGACCTGCGGCAACTGAGCCCCGGGAAAGTTTTGTTTGTGACGCTCGTCGAGGATCTTTGCGAGAGGCGGCCCGTCCAGCGGCTTGATTTCGGCTTCGGCGACGCCGAGTACAAACGCGTTTACTGCAACTCGCACCGGGATGAAGTGTCCATAAACCTCTTTGCCGCAAAGAGGAAGCCGCTGTGTATCAACCTTCTGAGAACGTCCACGACGGGTATCTCGCGGGGTATGAGATACGCAGTCGAGAAGTTGCACCTGGGGCGGCGAATCAAGCGCGGCTGGCGGGACCGGTTCCGGGAAAAACGTACGGGGCAGTCTCCCGGAAATACACGCCGGGATGTCAGTGGTTGACAGCGGCGGCCGAGGCGCGGATAAGGCGGACAAGGAGGCAGTATATTATGGAAGGTGACACCGGACCGGCCGAGATCGCAATCCGGGAGGCGACCGGCGCGGACCTGGACGGTATAGTGGACGTTTACCGGAAGTGCTTTCCGGCAAGCGGGCGGGTGCGCCTCGGCAGGCGGACCTCGTCTAAGTATTTCCAGGGCCTGGTTGCACATAGTTCCTACCGCCTGTATGTCGCCGAGGGCAGAAGAGTCATTGCCGGGTTTGCGGTGCTGGTCGTTGCAAGCGGGCCGCTTTTGTCGAGGACCCGGCTTCTCGGCTCGCCGGGTGTCTGGCTGGAGATGGTTCGCTTCGGTGTGAGGCATCCCGGCGCGGCGTTCGGACATTTGCTGGGCGTGGCGCGAGCCCTGCTACAACGCGGCGGGCCTGGAAAAGCGGTGCGTTGCGAGGCTGCCGAAAGGTTCAGCCGGATGAAGGCTGCGTGGCTGGAAATCCTCGGCGTGAACCCTTCGTGGCGCCGGCGCGGGGTGGCGGCAAGTCTTATCGCCCACATCTCTGGAGTTGCCGCCGAGATGGGGTGCGGATGTGTCAAACTCAACGTGGACAGGGACAACGCGGGTGCCATCGGGTGCTACGAAAAGCAGGGCTTCGTCCGCACCGTGGAGTCCCCGACGGAGTATACCTATGCTCGCGAATGCCCGTAGCGGCCTCCCCGCAGCGATCTCAATCGAGCGAGTCCTATGCATTTGGTTTCATACATTTTATTGTCGGCGGGCGTAATCGCAGCGCTGCCTGCGGCCTACTGGGGCATCCCGGTGGTATTCGACAAGGTGTCCCGGTTCCTGCTGGCCCGCCGGGCGGCGCGGTTGAACGTGCTTGCGATAACCCTGGACGACGGCCCCGGGGCGGATTTGACGCCCGCGGTCCTCGCAGTACTGGCAAGGCACCGGGCCAGGGCGACGTTTTTCCCGCTCGGAAGAAACGTGGAGGCCGCCGGGGACCTTCTGCGGCAAGTCGCGGCCCAGGGCCACGAAATCTGTTCCCACGGGTACGATCACGCCAACCACTGGAAGGTGACGCCGTGGCGCGCCGTGTCCGACGTCCGGCGAGGCTGGAGGGCCGTTGATCGGGCGCTTGGTGTTGCAGGCGGCGTCTACCCGTTTCGGCCTCCCGAGGGAAAGCTCAACCTCGTGTCGCTCGTTTACCTCTTGTGGAAGCGCGCACCCGTGGTCTACTGGACGGCCGACAGCGGCGATACCTGGACCGGCGGCGTGCCCCGGGACGCCGAAAAGATGGCGGCGCACCTGGAGGCCGACGGCGGTGCGGTAGTGCTTTATCACGATTTCGACCGGCGTGACCCTTCCACGCGGCGCTTTGTCATTGATTCACTTGAGACGACCCTTGGCGCGGCCGAAAGGCTGGGAATAACGAGCGTAACCGTCGGTGAACTGTTTCGGCTTTCGGTGTCCTGATCTCTCCACTTTGCAGAGGCTGTTTATGGCTTGTTTCCTGATGGTACTGGCGCCCGACGGCATCGAAGAGCACCACGAGCGGCTCTATCGGCGCCTGGAAACGAGGCTCCGGGCAACTCTCGACGGCCTTAGCGTCGACGAGGCCCTCTCCCGGCGATCACCTGGCCGCCAAGATGTCTCTGCCGCACTCGGCGAGCCGAGGCTTCGGCAGAGACGCCGAAACCGGCAGCTGGCTTGCGATCCTGGGCAACCCGACAGGACCGTCTCTCTCGGGGTTGCCCGAGGAGGCGGCGTCACAGCTCCTCAAGAGGTACCAGCGCGACGGCCGGTGTGCCGTCACCGAGCTAAACGCCCCGTTCGTTGTCGTCATCTGCGATGCGCCCGCGCACGCCGTACATATCGTGACCGACCGCGGAGGGCTCCAGCGCCTCTACCTCTGCCGAAGCCAAGGCGCTCACGTGCTGTGCACGTCGTCTCTCGTCCTGGCTGCCGAAGTCCCGGTGCACATTAACCCCGACGCCGTGGCCACGTACTTCCAGGCGGGCCACCTCCTTGGCGAGGCGACGCTCTACACCGAGATGCGAAAGATCGGCCCGGCCGTCTGGCTTACGCTCTCTGACGGCAAGGAGGACGAAGAGATGTACTGGCGGCCACCGGCGGCGGCTCCCGGCGGTGGACTCACCGGTTGGGCCGACAGGCTCGTCGACTCCGGCCTGGAGGCCGCCGAGAGGGCGCTTTCGGCGAACGTGGAGACCACCGTCGAGGTAACCGGCGGCCTCGACTCGCGCTTCAACCTTGCCTGCGCGCTCAAGACCGGCAGGCCCTTTGCCGGCTGGACCATCTCCGACGTGCTTGGAAAGGACGTCGAGGTAGCCGAGCGGCTTGCCGAGGCGCACCCGTTCGATCACATCCTTACCTCGCCGCTTGATGACCTCGCCTGGAACTTCGAGGCGGACGTGCACAGGATACACCTTCTGACCGACGGCGAGACGGACTGCCTCAACGTCATCGCGTCGCCCTCGGCCAACCGCCAACTGGCCGGCCGGCGAAAGCAGTCCATAACGGGGATCGGCGGGGAGCTCTTTCGCGGCCACTACTACCGGTCGCTGGGCGGCCTTTCGCGTGACATACGCATCGCCCGGTTGCTGGGATGGCAGCTTTGCCTCAACACCGGCTACCATCACGACATATTCACCCCGCAGTTTTCGGACCCATCGAGCCGCCGGCTGCGAAGCGTCGTAGCCGGCCTCCTGGAGGAAACCGAAGACCGCTCCGGTACCTGGCGGGCCGACTATTTCCATTACCGAGGCTCGATGCAGGCGGCCGCCGGCAGGAGTATGACCTTCAACAACTTCTTCTACAGGCAGGCCGCCCCCTACTGCACGAACCGCAGCCTCGACTTAGCGTTTTCCATCCCGGCCGCCTTCAAGAAAAGGTCCCTTGTCGTGCGCCGGGCGTTGCAGCGCCTGGACAGCGTGTTCGCCGATATCCCGCTCGACAGGGGCCTGCCTGCAAGGCCGCTCGGAATAGGGGACTTCCCCGCCGTCGCGACACTCCTGTGGCGGTATGCGGGAAAGGCCCGCAGGAGAATCCTGGCGAAGTACCTCCGGACCTCCAACACAAAGAAAATCGCATCGTCATTGCAGACCCTCGTGGACGAGCGCCTGGGGTGCCTTTGCGAAAATATGCTCAATCCGGACAATATGGCCAGCCTCGCCCTGTATGACAGGGGCAGGCTCGCCGAGTTTGTCGAACGCAACAGGAACACGGGATTTCCCGATCGGACACAGATGGGTCTCATCCTTTCGATGGAGATGACTTCGAGGTATGTCGGCGGGAGCCTGCGGATGCCCTGAGTATCCGGAAACGTTTGCTCGGATAGGTTCTAAATCGTGGAAAGTCAGAGTATGCTCTCAGCCAAAAGACTCGTGAAGGTATCCGTGAGCCTGCTGTACTACGTGGTTTTCCTGGTGCCGCTGAGGCTCTTTGGAGCCCTGGTCGGAAAACCCATGACGCGCCTGACGGTTCTCTACTACCACGGCGTCCCCACCCCTGCGCGGGCGGCGTTTGCGCGGCAGATGGATATGCTTGTTCGCGCGGGCCGGCCGGTCGGCGTCGACCCCGAGGCGGCCGGCGACGACAGCGGACTTCTTGTCGCGGTGAGCTTTGACGATGCCTTTGCGAACCTCATTGAGAATGCGCTGCCGGAGCTCGAAAGCCGAGGCATACCGGCCGCGATTTTCGTCCCGTCGGGAAACCTCGGTCGCCAGGCAGAGTGGAACATTCCAGAGGGTTCACCCGAAAAGGCCGAGCGCATTATGACGGCCGAGGAACTGAGAAACCTTGTCGGCCGGTGGGTTACCATCGGATCGCACACGGTATCTCACGTGCCGCTTGCGGATCTTTCCGACGAGGAGGCCGAAGTCGAACTCTTGGAATCGAAAAGGGAACTTGAGGAGATAACAGGCCGCTGGGTGGACCTCCTGGCCTTTCCCTACGGCAGTTACAGCGCCCGCATCGTGCCCCTGGCGCGCCAGGCGGGCTACCGCCGCTGCTACACCATAGAGCCGCACAGTGCGCACCCGCGCGCCGCCGGGTTTCTTGTCGGCAGGGTCAAGGCCGACCCCGCAGACCGGCCGATTGAGTTCCGGCTGAAAATCCGAGGCGCTTACGGATGGCTGGCCTGGTTCGGACGGCTCAAGGCCGCCGTTGGCCGGCCGCCGGCGGCCGGTGCCGCAGAGGCGGCAGGCAGGAGAGCAGAAACTTGAGCGGCTCCGGGCCATACAGGGCCGAGGTGGACCGGGTAAGCCGGCGGGAGTGGTCGGCGCAGATTGGCCTCTTCGACGACGCGAGCCTCTACCAGGCATGGGACTATGTGTCGACTCTTTTCCCGAAAGAGCGGCCCAGCCGCATAGTCGTTCGTGACGGCGATGATGTCAGCGCCCTCGCGCAGATCCGCATACGGACGACGCCTTTTCTCCCGCGCGGCATAGCATACGTCGCCTGGGGGCCCTTGTGGCGCCCAAAGGGGCGTACGGGTGACCCGGAGGCGTTCGCGGCGTCCCTGGCCCTGCTCAAGGATGAGTACGCAACACGCAGGAAGCTTCTGCTCAGGGTGGTGCCGAATGTCACCGAAAGCGACGGCGCCGCGGTGGCAGACGCCCTCGAAGCGGCCGGATTCGTCCGGACGCAGGCAGCGAGACCCTACAGGACCTCGCTCGTCGATATTTCCCGTCCCCTAAACGAAATCCGCAAGGCGTTCGCCCAAAAGTGGCGAAATTGCCTAAACGGCGCCGAGCGGAGTGGCTTGGAAGTCACCGTCGGGACGTCGGCGGTGCAGTACGCCGAGTTCCTTTCGATATATCACGAGCTGCTGGCCCGTAAGCATTTCGAGACCAACGTCGACGCCGACCGGTGGGCGCTGTTGCAGGAGTCTCTCCCCGAGGCGGAAAAGATGCGGATAGTCCTGGGATACCACGGCGGCGAGGCGGTGGCGGCGGTGGTAATTTCAGGTATCGGCCGGCGGGGGATATATCTTCTCGGCGCATCGCGCGCCGAAGGGCTCAAGATCAAGGCCTCCTACCTGCTT
Source organism: Planctomycetota bacterium (assembly GCA_021160625.1). Lineage (GTDB taxonomy): Bacteria > Planctomycetota > DG-23 > SLPQ01 > SLPQ01 > JAGHCE01. The sequence goes on from JAGHCE010000190.1 coordinate 10,633, forward strand.
CAGTGGCGCGCGATTGAATGGCTAAAGGAAAACGGCTGCCGGGTCTACGATCTTGGCGGAGTGGACGCCGAGGGCAACCCCGGCGTCTATCGCTTCAAAGCGCGGATGGGCGGCGAGGAGGTTTCGCATATCGGCGTTTTCGAGTATTGCCAGAGCTCTTTGAGCAGGTTGGTCGTAAGGTGCGCGGAGGCTTTTCGGCCGTTGAAAAAGACCCTGCTGGGCGGAGGGCGAAAGTGACGCACGACAACGACCCCCCGGAGACCGAGGGCGTCGCCCAACAAAAGGTGCCCCTGGCCTATCGCACCTTTACGGATTTCGCTGAACCGGGCGTGACGCCAGACGAGTGGGACGCTCTCGCCCTGCTTGCCGGCGGTGATATCTACTCGACGTTCGACTGGTGCCGGACGTGGTGGGAGTTCTACGGAGGCGGGCGCAGCCTCGAAGTGGGTGTCGTGCGGCGCGGGGGGCGGCTCGTCGCCGTATTCCCGCTTTTCAGGGAGACGCTGCGGCTCGGGATCATACCGGTAAGGGCGATTCGCCTGGTCGGGTGCGACCACACGGTTTCCACCTGCAACGTCATCGTGGAGCCGGGAGTGGAGGATGAGGCCGTCGCGGCGCTCGCTGGGTCCCTTGGCGACCGGAAGGTTCCCTGGGACGTAATCAGCCTCGGCGCTCTTCCAGGCTACGCCGGGAACCTGGGGGCGCTTTCGAAAGCGTTCGAGCGGCATTTTCCTGCAGCGAGTGTGGAGACGAACGAGGACGTCGGCGTGCAGACCCTCTACGACCTTCCCGGCACCTACGAGGAATATCTTTCCGGCCTTTCGAAGCACCGACGCAAGAAAACGCTCGAATACGACCGGAGGTTATCCCGCAACTTCGATGTGGCGGTAGATCACCCGGAGACGCCGTCAGAGGCGATGGAGGCGTTCGGGCGCTTTGTCGAGATTCACCAGGCGCTGTGGCGTGCCAGGGGCAAGCTCGGGCACTTCAAGGACTGGCCGGAGGCGGTCGGATTTCACAGGAGGCTCATAGAGCGGCTGGCGCCGCGCGGAAGGCTTTTTCTCCAGGAGATTGCCGCGGACGGCGACGTCGTGGCGACGGCCTACGGGTTTCGTTTCGGCCGTATGGCCAATGCGTTTCTCTCCGGGCGTGACGACCGTCCCCAATGGCGCAAGTGGAAGCTGGGGCGCGTGGCGTTTCTCAAGGTCGTGGAAAGCGCCGTCGATCGCGGTGCGACGATGCTCGAACGCGGCCGCGGCTTTTACCAGTACAAGCTGGAGGAGGGCGGGCGCTTAGCGCGGCTCAAGGCGATTAACGTCACGAGGCCGAGCCTGCGCGCGCGAGCGGGGCTGGGGTTGCTGAGGTTCGCGGCGCGGGTTCTGCATCTGGCATATTACCGGCTGTGGTTTGCGCGGATCGCGCCGAGGATGGGCATCCTTCGCGGGCCGCTGTGGGAGTCCTGGATACGCTCCAAGCTGTAAGGCCGCGCGGTGGGGGCACCCTCGGACGAGAGCGTTCGTGGCACACAGCAGGTTGATGGAGAAGGGCACGGCGGGGCAATCCCGCTTCGCTAAAGCTTCGCAGCACGGGGGCCCGCCGTGGCACACGTGAGAGCGAGGAGAGGAATGGGCGTGGTTTCGCCGGAGAAAGGAAAGCGTGGGCGTGGCGGGGGGCTCTGCTGCCGGGTCTACAACGACTGGCAAAGCCTCGAAGCCGTGGAGGGGGCCTGGGACGGCCTGGCCGAGATGTGCGGCGCGGGCATCTACGCCTCTTTTGCCTGGAGGCGCACGTGGTGGGAGTTTTACGGCCGAGGCAGCCTTGAAATCCGGCTCGTATGGAACGGTGACGACCTCGTGGCGGTTTTCCCCTTTTTCCGCGAGATACAGCACCTTGGCGGCCTGCCGGTAAGTCTCCTGCGGCTTGTCGGCTGCGACCACGCCGGCCCGGTCGGCGCCGTACCGGTCGAGCCCGGGATGGAGGATGCAGCGGTGGAGGCCCTTGCGGCGTCCCTTGCCGATGAAGAGTTCTCCGACTGGGACCTGGTTCACATAGGGCCGCTGTCGGGGTACGCAGAGCGTGTGAAGGATCTTGCGGATGCCTTCGAGAGGCATTTCGCCGGGGAGCGCGTCGCGTACCGGGCGGACGTCAGGGACCGCGTCGTCGTGAATCTGCCGCAGAGTTACGAACAGTACCTGGATGACCTCTCCGGACAGGAGAGGGGCAGCATCCGTAAGGCCCACAGGCGCATCCGGAGGCAACACGAGATTAGACACTGCGTCAAAAGCCGCGAGGACGGTTTTGCGGAAGCCCTGGACAGGTTCCTCGACTCGCACGAGCGTTTCTGGCGCTCGAAGGGAAGTCCGGGCTGGTTCAACGAATGGCCCGATGCAAAGGCCTTTCACAAGCGGCTTGCGGAGGTACTCGCGCCGGGGGGACGGTGTTTTATTACTGAGCTTGGCGCCGACGGGAATACGATCGCGGGCATATACGGTTTCCGCTTCGGAAGGCTGGTTCACGGTTTTCAGCCGGCCAGGGACGATTCCGGGCAGTGGCACCGCTATAGCCTGGGCAGGATGGCCTTTGTGAATCTCGTTGAGTACGCCGTGTCGACGGGTGCGACGCTTATCGACGCCGGCGGCAGGCCGTACGAGTACAAGCTGAGAATCGGAGGACGCCTTGTGGGGGACTCCCTGATTACTATTTCCAGGCGCGGCTGGTATTCACGCTCGAAGGTCGGCCTTTTCAGGGTCGCCGCCTGGATACTGCACACCCTCTACAGCCGGATCTGGTACCGCAGGCTCGCGCCGGCGCTGGGCCTCGGCGGGCGGCCCTTCCGGCGGCTCTGGATCCGCTCGCGGGTGGTGTTTCCTGCGAAGAAGGCGCCCGGAAAGCCGGGAGAGACGCGCCGCAGCGGGCAGGAGCGCGGATTATGACGGCTCCCGGCGACGCCCTGGACGTGCTGTGCTTCGGCGGCGAGGACTGGTGGTACCACAATCGAGGCCACGTGGATATGCAGCTTATGCGGCATATGGCCGCGCGGGGCAGGGTGCTTTACGTAAACTCCGTCGTGATGCGGAAATTCAACTTCGGCGAGGGGGCGATGTTCCTGACGCGGCTTATCCGAAAGGCCAAGAGCATCGGCCGAGGCGTGGTCCGCGTGGATGAAAACTTCTTCGTCTATAGCCCCGTGACGCTGCCCGTCCACCACGTCCCCGTCGCGCGGCGCCTGAACCAGGCGGGGCTCTATCTCCAGGCCAGGTTCGCCTCGGCAAGGGCGCATCTTGCCAGGCCCATCGTATGGGTAGCCTGTCCCGCAGCCTGCGAGGCGGCGCTACGGCTTCCCCGGCAGGCGCTCGTCTACCAGCGCACCGATCGATACGAGGAGTTTCCGGGCGTTGATGCGGGCAGGATTCGGGAGATGGACATTGTCCTCAAGCGCGAGGCCGACGTGACATTTTTCGTCAATACCGCCCTCTTCGAGGAGGAGAGGTCCCAGTGCCGCTTCGCGTATCTTTTGGACCACGGCGTGGACTATGACCACTTCGCCAACGCCGACGGGACGCTGGGCGTCCCGGCGGAGATGCAGGGGCTCAAATCCCCGATTGTCGGCTTTTTCGGCGGGATCGACGACCACACCTTCGACGTCGCTTTGGCAGCGCAGGTCGCCGGGGAGTGTCCTGAGATGACGTTCGTCTTCGTGGGGAGCGTTTCGGCGGACGTCACGGCACTGGAGGCGCTTTCGAATGTTCGACTTATCGGCAAGCGCCCCTATCAGGAAATCCCCCACTACGGCAGGTGTTTTGACGTGGCGATAATGCCCTGGCGGCAGAACCGCTGGATAGAGGCGTGCAATCCGGTGAAGCTCAAGGAGTACCTGGCCCTCGGCAAACCCGTCATCTCGACGCCGTTTCGGGAGCTTGAAAACTACCAGGGGCTCGTGTACGTGGCGAAGGGCCCGCAGGAGTTTGCGGCGGCGCTTGGCCGGGCGCTGGCCGAAGACAGTGCCGAGCGGCGGCGTCTGCGGCGTGCGAGGGTCCGGGAGCATTCCTGGGATGCCAAGGCGCGCGAGGCGATTGAGGCGATTTTATTACCCCGGCACGCTCCCCGAGGGGGTATAAGGGGAGGAGAATAGATGGGTTCAGGTCGACGGCTGAAAATATGCCTCGCGGCGTCATCAGGAGGGCATCTCAACCAGCTTATGAGGCTTGAGGGGGCCTGGCGGGATTACGAGGCGTTTTTCGTCACCACGGGCTCTATGGTGGCCGGCGAACTCCGGGAACGCTACGGCTCGCGCGTTTGGGTCGTGGGCGAGTCGAACCACCTGCATCCCTTCAAGGTGCTGGGTGTATTCGTGCGTTGCGTGGGTATTGTCCTGAGGGAGCGTCCGGACATCGTGATAAGCACCGGCGCCGCGCACGGCTGCCTTGTGTGCGCTCTGGGAAAGCTGGCGGGGGCGCGGGTGGTGTGGATCGACAGCATCGCCAACGTCGAACGGCCGTCGCTTTCGGGCCGGATTGTGTCGCGATTTGCGGACCTGTTTATTGTACAATGGCCGGATATCGCCGGGCGCCGGTGGAAGGCCGAATATTACGGGCAGTTGGTATGATACTTGTGACGGTGGGAACCCAGTTTCCCTTTGACAGGCTGGTGCGCGCGGTTGACGAGGCAGCCGGCGCCGGGCTTGTGTCGGGAGAGCTGCTGGCCCAGGTGGGCCGCGGCGGGTACCGCCCGAGGAATATGCAGTGGGTCGAGACGCTCGAACGGGAGGAGTTCGCGCGGTGGGTCCGGCAGGCAAACGGAATCGTCGCGCATGCCGGCATAGGGACGATTCTTACGGCCCTTGAAGCGGGCAAGCCTCTCCTGGTAATGCCGCGCCTGAAGAGGTTCGGCGAGGTTGTCAATGACCACCAGGTTGCCACGGCGAAGAAGTTTGTCTCCAAGGGCCACATACTCGCGGCGTACAGCGAGGACGAGATACCGGGAATGCTGGCGGCTCTGGAGGAATTCGAGCCGGTGCCGCGCAGGGTGGACTTGCGGCGCATCGTCGCTCGTGTGAAGGACTTCGTCGAAGACGTGGCTGCCGAGCGAGGGCCAGACTCCACGGTTTGGTGATGTGACAGGGGGCAGACAGCCGGTATGGAACGTTCAGCAGTAATACTCCTCGGCGGCCGGGACTTCGGGCGATGTCCCATAGCGACCGAGCGTCCGCGGGCGTTGTGGCCGCTGGTGGAAAAATCCGTGCTCGAGTACCAGGTTGCCCATCTCGCGCCGCTGGGCGTCACGCACGTCGTCATCTGTGCCGGCGCGGATACGCCGGTGCCGAGGGAGGCGATTGCCGCGAGTGTTGACGGGGTTTCCTTTGAGTTTGTCACGGACAGGATGCCGCGCGGCTCGGCGGGCTGCATCAGGGATGCCGTTGAAAATATCCAGGATGGGCCCGTACTCGTGATAGAAGGGGGCGTGTTCTGGATTCCGAACTCGCGGGACGTCATAGACCTGCATCGCGCGAGCGGTGCCCGGCTGACCCTCTTTACCTTGCGCCGGAGCGGTGACGCCTCGCAGGCGCAAAGCGCCGGCGTATATGTCTGCGAGCCGAGCGCACTGGAAGCGGTCCCGGACGACGGTTATTGGGACTTGAAAGAGCAGTTCATCCCCGGCCTCCTGAGGAGTGGGGCCGAGGTGAGAGCTGTACCAGTCGACGGGGAGATAGTAACCGGCAGGGGCGTGGAATCGTACCTTGTGCTGGTGGACCGGGCGCTCTCGTCACCGCAGCGGTTCGGTCTGAACCTTGGCGGCCTGGCGGAGCGCGAGAAAGGGATATGGGTAGCCGGAGGCGTGGATATCGCCGCCGATGCGCGGCTGTCGGGGCCGGTAGTGATACTGGAAGGAGCGTCGGTCGCGAACGAGGTCGTGGTCACAGGCCCGGCGGTTATCGGGCGAGGCTGCCGTATTGAGGACAGGGCGATAGTGGACGCAAGCGTCCTGTGGGATTTTGCGGTCGTGGGCCGTGGGGCCTGTGTGGCCGAGTGTCTTGTCGGCGATGGCGCCGTGGTGAAGGCGGGAGAGAGAATGCTGCGCAGGAGTGTTGGACGAAAAGGCCCGAGCGGTGCCGTTGCCGTCGGCCGGCGGCAGGTGCCGGAGGCCGGCAAAACGGCCACGGCCCTCGCCGGGCGGCAAGCGCCTGCGGGTGTTGCCGCAGCGCCGGTCCTCATCAAGGCTGCAATGATAGCGGCGGCGTTTGTCTGGGCCTACTGGTCGGTCTTGAAAGATCTCTGCAACGTGTGGTGGGACAATGCCAATTACTCCAGCGGTGTGCTGGTGCCGTTCCTGGCGGGCTATGTTGTGTTCACACGACGCAGGGAGCTCGCCGGGGTGCCGGTCCGGAGATGCTACTGGGGGTTGCTGCTCGTTATTGCGGGTTTTGCGATGCGGTTTGCGGGGACGCTGCTCTTTTATGCTTCGGCGGAGCGGCTCTCGGTGATGCTGGTCATTTCGGGGTTGGTCGTCGTGTTCCTGGGTCTTCGGATGACCAAGCGGCTGATGTGGGTGCTTGCGTTCTTGCTGCTGATGCTGCCTTGGCCCAACCGCGTTTACTACGCGGTCTCGCTACCGCTTCAGCAGTGGGCGACGTCCTCGGCGGTGTTCTTTCTGGAGATGTTCGGGTGGTTGGTGACACGGGAAGGCAACATTCTCCACGTCGGCGAGAGCGCGACGGTGGCGGTTACCGAGGCCTGCAGCGGACTGCGGATGCTGACGGCCTTTATGATAGTAAGTTCCCTGATGGCGCTTATGTGCAAGAGGCACCTGTGGCAGAAGGCGGCGCTGGTGGTATCGAGCGTGCCGATTGCGGTTCTCTGCAACACGATACGGCTGACTGCCACTTCGATTGCCTATACCCGGGGATACGGCGACCATTTCAACAAGCTGTTTCATGATTTCGGCGGCATTGCTATGATGCCTCTGGCGCTGGTGCTGCTGACCGCGTTGCTGTGGGTGCTAAAGCGCGTGTTCGTCCCCGTTGAGGTACAGGTGCCCCGACAGCCGACACAGAGAAAATCGCAGGTTTGAACGGAGGTTGATACGAATGGATGACAGGACTCTCGTGCCGATGGAGAGAACCGAACGGGACATTGCCCCGGTCGATTTCGCCTACGTGAGGGACGTGCCGGAGGATTCCCACAAAGGGATGGGGGTTTTCACGGTTGTGCTGAGAAGGTGGCGGCTCGTGCTCCTTTCGGCGCTTGTGGTGTGCGTCGTGGGGATGCCGCTGCTGTGGCTGCTTGTCAAGCCGCGCTACACCGCGATCAGTGCGATCGAGGTGTCCCCGGTCGTACCCTGGATCGCCTTCCAGGAGGACTCGCAACCGATCCCCTTCTACACGAACTATATCAGGACGCAGGCGGCGCTTATCAAGAGTACGAGCGCCCTCTACCAGGTTCTGGAGGATCCGGCCGTCCGCAAGCTCGACTACTTGAAAGAGGTGCGCGACCCCGTAATGTACCTTCAGGATAATCTCAACGCCGTCGCCGGCCACGGGTCCCAGCTTCTGCTGGTTTCAATGGCAGGCGATGACCCCGTTGCCGTTACCGAGATAGTAAACGCCGCCGTCAGGGCCTATATGAGGGTAGAGGGCGGCAGCGAGGCAAGCTACGAGGACAAGAAGCTCAGAACGCTCGAGACGGAGCGGGAGTCCTCCTCCGAGAAGCTGCGCAGTCTCTACGAGGCCGCGTACAAGCTCGGCGAGGAGTTCGGGACGACCGACCTGACCGCGCGGGAGGAAATACTGCTTTCCCGTGTGCAGGCGCTCCAGGAGCAGCTCACCGACGTGGAATCCGCGCTCATTATGGCCCAGGCGCAGCAGCAGATACTCGAAGCGAAGGAGTCCTCCGGGCTGTCCCCCTCGGACCTGGTCAAGCTTCGAAGCGATTCCGTGGCCAATGACCCCGTGGTGAGCGCCTTCACATTAACGGTCATCCAGATGGAGACGGATTATGCCCTCGCGGGCCTCGAGCGCAGGGGCAACTCGGCGGAAATGGAAAGGAAGCACAAGGCCCTTGATACTATGAAAAAGGCGCTTGCCGACAGCAAGACCACGGCCGAGAAGCACTTCGACGAGGTGATGGAAAAACAGCTCTCCGTCCAGAAAAACCAGTCCCTGGAAGATATGAAAACCAGTCTCTTCCAGCTGGGGAGGCGCAAGGCGCGCATCCAGGAGCTCCTGGACGAGCAGAACAGCAAGGTTATCGAACTGGGGCGCAAGGGGCTGGCGATCTCGAAGCTGCAGGACGAGATCGCGTTGACCAAGGACCTCTACCAGACCTTGAAGCAGCGCATCCAGGTGCTGCGCGTGGAAAGGCAGCGGCCCGCGCGGGTGCGCGTGGCCTACGAGGCTGAGACGCCGAGGGGCCCTTCCAGGGACAAGCGGGTAAAGTACAGCGTTGTTCTGGTCCTGGGAGCGCTTCTATTCGGCACGGCGCTGGCGGTGTTCCTGCAGCAGCTGGATGCGCGCGTCGAGAAGCCGGTTGACGTGGAATCCGAACTGAACCTGAAGGTCCTGGGGACCATACCAAGGTTCCAGGACCTCGACCACGACCGGATCAAGCCGAAGCATTTCATCGACGACTGCCGCACTATCCGGGTCAACCTGACGCTGGGGCAGGATATGCCGGGCGGGCGCGTGCTGGTGCTGGCCAGCCCCCAGGGGCGCGACGGCAAGACGACGCTTGCGATAAACCTGGCGACCAGCATTGCGCTTACGGGAAAGAACGTGCTGCTGGTGGACGGCGACCTGCGCAAGCCCGATATCGCCCGGTATCTCAGGCTGGACAACTCCAAGGGCCTCAACAACGTGCTGGCCGGCCAGTGTTCCATCGAAGAGGCCGTCCAGGGAACGCGGGTGTCGACGCTCCATATCCTGCCTTGCAACAGGAGCAGCCAGCAGAAACGCGACCTCCTGGCCGATAGCGGCCTTTTGGAACTGTTGGCGAAGCTGCGCGCCCGGTATGACGAGATTGTCATCGACACGCCCGCGGTGCTTGCTATGCCGGATGCGAAGCTGTGGGCAAGGTTCGCGGACGGCGTGGTGCTGGTCGCCAGGAGCGGCAAGACGGGCGCGAATGACCTGATAGAGGCAAAGGCGCGGTTCGGGCAGGTCGGCGCCAATATCCTCGGCGCAGTGCTCACGGGTGTGAGGATGCGAGACAGTTACGAAAGGTACGGCCACCGTTACGGCCACGGCTACGTGGATGAGCCGTTGACCGAGGCCGAATGGGACGCCGCGAAACTCTTCCTGCTCAGCCGTGCGATCGACGAGGATGAGGAAGAGGAAGACGAAACGACCGGCGAAGAGGCCTGACGGCTTGCCGGGGCTCCTGCAAGATTGGTCTTTGGAGCGAGATGAACGTTATCACGATCATACCGCCATTCGACGACGAGCCGGGTGCTGCCCGCCTGATGCGCTTAGCGGCCTCGCGCGGATGGGTCGGCCGGGTCTGCCGCCGTCGGGGGCATCGCCTCGACGTGCGCTTACCCGCAGCGTCAAAGATGGCGATACCCAACGACTGGCCCCTTGAAATGCCGGCGGGCAGCGTCGTGCGATATGACAGGGGCATAGACATCTCCGGAGCCGGCCGGACCGGCAGGAATGGGAACGACCCCCTGGTGCTTCAAAACGGCCGCTACGCCGTGGAGGTGGACGCCGACCTGTTGAAGGAGGCCGTTGCCGGCTGCCCGGCGCAGGTGCTCTGCATCTTCGTCTCCGAACGCCGACAGGCCTACAGAGAGAGTCTTCGGCAGACCGACGACGGGAAGGTGCTCGGTTTCAGGCGGTTTTATTATCCGCAGTCGGTGCCCGAGTCTCTTTCGTCCGATTGGCCGCACATAATTTTCCTGGAACCCTCGGCGGCCGCGAAGATCACCGAGGACGGCGTTGTCCCGGCCGCCTTCGCAGACTTTATGGCGCGATGTCGCGACAGCGGCCTGACCGAGCGCTGCCTGTCCATAGGGGGTAATGCGTGGGACCTGGCGAGCCAGGAGGGTCTCCTGGCCTTTTACGAGTGCGCCGTTTCGGGCAGCGGCCGTTCGGCGCGCCGCGGCCGCAACAGGAAGGCAGTGGCTTTCGACGCGCGGATTGAGGGTGACGTCGTCATCGAGGAAAACGTCAAGGTGGAGGCCGGGGCGGTTGTGGTGGGTCCGGCATTTTTGGGCGCAGGGGCGGTGGTCGGGAAGGACTCCTTCGTGCGTTCGGCGATTGTGGGGCCGGGCGCCGTGGTCCTATCGGGAAGCATCCTGCGCAACCGGGTGTTGCTCGACGGGGAGTTTCCCGACGGCGGTGCGGACACCCCTGCCGTCGGAGGGGTTTCGCGAGCGCCCAGAGGCCTGGGAGGGAACTTCCGCACGTGGAAGTTTTTTTCTTACGCGCGCCTCGGGAAACGCCTATCGGACATTCTGGCTTCGAC
>JAGHCE010000089.1 GCA_021160625.1 Planctomycetota bacterium
GAGCAGCATCGTTACCGGGAACTTCCCGCTCTGGTCGATCCTGACCATCAGCAGCTCTTTCTTGGTGGCGTTCATCTCCACCCAGGAGCCGCGTTCGGGGATGATCCTGCAGGCGTGCAGCCGCCTGTCGCCGGACTCAGTGTCCATCATAAAGTCGACCCCGGGCGAGCGGTGCAGCTGGGAAACGATCACGCGCTCGGCGCCGTTTATGATAAACTCGCCGCCGCCTATCATTATGGGGATTTCGCCGAGGTAGACTTCCTCCTCGACGGGCTGTTCCTTGACGAGGCGCACCCATATCCGAAACGGCCGCCCATAGCTGAGCCTGAGCTGCCGGCACTGCTCTATCGTGTAGAGCGGCTTGCCCAACTCATATCTTATGTACTCGATCCGGTACTTCCCGTCGTAGCTCTCTATCGGGAATATCTCCCTCAGGAGCCCTTCTACGCCGGCCTTCTTCCGCCTGGTCGGGGATACGCCCGCCTGGAGAAAGTCGGCGTAGCTCTTGGTCTGGATTTCGGTAAGGTCGCCGAAAGCGACCTCCTGTGCGGACCGGCCGTACCGCCTTGTTTCCATCACGACCTTCCTTGCCCAATCAGGCAGAATACATCGGATTCCGGACCAGAACCGGACCTCTCACCAAAGACCAGCGGCACAAGGATTCCTTGCGCCGGCCGGACTGGATGCGATGTGCTTCCCACTTCTACTCGATGGTAACCGTCGCGCCGACGGCCTCGAGGTCTTCCTTGATCTTCGCGGCCTCGTCCTTGGGCAATGCTTCCTTGACGGCCTTGGGGGCGGACTCGACGAGATCCTTGGCCTCCTTGAGGCCCAGCGAGGTAATCTGGCGGACAACCTTGATTACCTGGATCTTTTTGTCGCCGAAGTCCTTCAAGACCACGTCGAAGAGGGTCTTTTCCTCTTCCTCGGCGGCGCCTGCTCCCGCAGCGGCCGTCATCATCGCAGGCGCAGCAGCCGTCACGTCGAACTTCTCCTCAAACGCCTTGATGAAGTTCGACAGGTCCAGCAGGTTCCACGTCGAGATCTTCTCCAGGATCTCCTGCTGCTCCTTGGTGATTTCTACTTCCTTCTTTTCGCTGACTTCTGTGGCTTCTGTCATTTCCAACTCTCCTCCAAGCTCGAAAAAACGACTCCGCCGTACCCTCAGGCCTTCCGGCTTTCGAGCGCGCCCAGTGCGTAGAGAAACTTCCTTTGCACCGCACCGAGTGCACCGGCGAAACTGACCATCTTACTCTCCATCGCCGAGGCAAGCGACGCCAGAAGCTGCGGCCTGCCCGGTATATTCGAAAGCTCTCGCACGTCGGCGGGAGACAAGACCTTCCCTTCCCCCCAGCCGCCCTTCAGCTCAAAACCTTCCTGCACCTTGGCAATCTCCGCCGCGGCCTTCACCAGCTCCAGGAGCCCGTCGCCGCCCGTCACGACGGCGCTCGGCCCGTCGATGTATTCATCCACCCCGACAAGCCCCGCCTCCTTGAGCGCAATCGCCGCAAGCGTGTTTTTCACCACCTGCAGGCGCGCGTTCTTCGAGGCAAGCTCCGCGCGGATATGGTCCGCCGCCACCGCCGGTATCCCGGTCAGCCCCAGGATCACACACCTGTCGAGGCCGCGGAAATCACTCTCGAGTTCCTTGGCTATCAGGACCTTGAGTCTTTTCGACATCTTCGAATACTCCCCGTGCGCTCTACCCGGCACCGCCCAGGTCCAACTCCACCCCGGGCCCCATCGTCGACGCTACAAAACCCCTTCGAATATAGGCTCCCTTCACCACGACGGGTTTGACCGCAGTGATGTGCTCGATGAAGGCTTCCACGTTTTCGGCAAGCGCCTCAGGACTAAACGACACCTTGCCCACCAGGACGTGCACGCAGCCGGTCTCGTCTGCGCGGTATTCCACGCGCCCGCCGATGTATTCCTTGACCGCCTGCTCCACCTTCTCCGTGACCGTCCCGGCCTTCGGCGACGGCATAAGCCCCCTGGGGCCCAGCGTTCTCCCGAGCCGGCCCACCTTGGACATCATCTCCGGGTGCGCCACAGCCACGTCGAAATCCATCCAGCCGTCGGATATCTTCTTCACCAGCTCGTCGCCGCCGGCCTCGATCGCCCCGGCGGCCTTGGCCTTTTCGGCAGCCTCCCCGAGCGCAAACGCAATCACCCGGGTCTTCTTGCCCGTTCCGGCGGGCAGTGAAACCGACCCGCGCACCATCTGGTCGCTGCGCTTGGGATCGATCCCCAGCTTCAGTGTTACCTCAACGGACTCGTCGAACCCCGCCGTCGCCGTGGCTTTCACCAGGGCCACGGCCTCCCCGACCTCATACTTGCGGGTCCTGTCAACCTGGGCGGCGACGGTCTCGTAACGTTTGCTGTGCCTGGCCATACCGACCTATCCTTCCACTACTTCGATACCCATTGAACGCGCCGTGCCCTCGATGATCTTCGCGGCCGCCTCGATCGTCTGCGCGTTCAGGTCCACCATCTTCTTCTCGGCGATCTCCCTGACCTGGGCGTTAGTGACCTGGCCGACCTTCTCCTTGTTCGGAACTCCCGAACCCTTCACGATCCCCGCCGCCTGCTTCAGGAGCACCGGCGCGGGGGGGCTTTTCATAATGAACGAAAATGTCCTGTCCGCGTAAACCGAGATCACCACAGGAATGATCATTCCCGCTTGGTCCTTGGTCGCCTCGTTGAACTGGCTGACGAACTGCCCGATATTGACGCCGTGCTGGCCCAGGGCCGGACCCACCGGCGGGGCGGGCGTTGCCTGGCCCGCGGGCACCTGCAGCTTGATCGTCGTGGTTACTTCCTTGGCCATAGAAATATCGTCTCCGCCGCCTACACGGCCTCCAGTTTCCAGTATTCCAGTTCCACCCTGGTCGCCCGGTTGAAGATGGTTACCTCCACACGAACCAGGCCCTTGGTCTCGATCACCTCCTCGACAATGCCGTCGAAGTTCTCGAAGGGCCCTTCCTTGATCTTGACCGTGTCTCCCACCTTGAAGTCGATCTTGAGTTTCGGCTGTTCGTCCTGGTGCGCCATCTGCCCCAGTACCTTGTCAACTTCCCGCTGCTTCATCGCCACGGGCTTCAAATGCGCGCCCACAAAGTCGCCTATCCCCGGCGTTTCCCGCACCAGAAACCACGTGTCGTCGTCCAAGTCCATTTGCACCATTATGTAACCGGGGTAAATCTTGCGCTCCGTGATGCGCCTCTTGCCGCCGCGGATCTCAGTGACCTGCTCATTCGGGACAATTATGTCCGTAATCCGCTCCTCGAGCCCAGCCGCATTCACGCGCCTGTCGAGGTTGTCCCTGACCTGGTTCTCTCTGTTGGACTGCACACGCAGCACATACCACTGCATCGGCATAGGAATTTTCTTTCACACATCACAAGGTTACGAAACTGATTAGTAAAGCTTGACGAGCTCCAGGAGAGCCACCAAGCCCTTGTCAACGGCCCACAGCATCATAGCCATACCCACAACCGTGACGATGACCACGACCGAGGAGGCGACCACCGCCTGGCGCGTCGGCCAGACGACGCGGCCCATCTCAATCTCGGTTTCAATCAGGAAATCCGCGAACTTCGGGTAGTTGAGCCCCACCGCGATAGCCGCCACCGCCAGGATAAAGATCGCCACCGGCACCACCTGCGCGTATGTCAGCGTGAACCGCGAAAACGTCACAAGCGTGCCTGCTTCGGAAAGGGCACCCCTTAGCGAAGCGCACCCATAGGCAATGAGCAGGCCCAGAAGCACTCCCGCCGATATCCGAGCGTATCTACCTTGCCCGGGCTTGTAAATCTTGAAGGCCATAGCCACCGATCCCGCTACCTGCGCCGTTCGGTGTGCGTGGTGTGCTTACGGCACCACTTGCAGTACTTCTTGAGCTTAAGCCGCCCTGGACCGCGGGTCTCCCGCTCGGTCCGGTAGTTGCGCCGCTTGCACTCGTCACATTCCAACGTTACATATTCGCGCATCAGTGGCTTTCCACTATTCGAGTATTTTTGTCACGACGCCGGCGCCAACCGTCCTGCCGCCCTCACGTATCGCGAACCGGAGGTTCTCCTCCATCGCTATTGGCGTAATGAGCTTCACCACCACGGCGACGTTGTCACCAGGCATAACCATCTCCGTGCCCTCGGGCAGGGTCACGTCACCCGTGACGTCGGTCGTCCTGAAGTAAAACTGCGGCCGGTAGCCGGTGAAAAACGGCGTGTGCCGCCCGCCTTCCTCTTTCTTTAGGATATATACCTGCGCCTCGAAGTGCGTATGCGGCGTAATCGTCCCCGGAGCAGCCAGCACCTCGCCCCTCTCCAGCGCGTCCTTTTCTATACCGCGCAGGAGAACACCTATGTTGTCGCCCGCCTGGCCGTCGTTGAGGGTCTTGTTGAACATCTCGACGCCGGTCACAACCGTCTTTCTGACCTCGTCGCGAAGCCCCACTATCTCCACAGTGTCGCCGACCTTGACCTGTCCGCGCTCCACGCGGCCGGTGCCCACCGTACCGCGGCCCTTGATCGAGAAGACGTCCTCGACCGGCATCAGGAACGGCCTGTCCACGTCGCGCTGCGGCAGCGGTATGTACGCATCGACCTGTTCCATCAGATCGTCTATGCATTTGCAGGCCTCGTCGTCGGTGCCCTCGCCTTCCATCGCCTTCAAGGCACTGCCGCGGATGATCGGTATGTCGTCGCCGGGGAAATCGTACTCGTCGAGGAGTTCTCTCAGCTCCAGCTCCACCAGCTCCACCAACTCCGGGTCGTCGACCAGGTCCACTTTGTTCAGAAACACAACTATCGCTGGGACGTTGACCTGCCTGGCGAGCAGTATATGCTCACGTGTCTGCGGCATCGGGCCGTCGTCGGCGGCCACCACCAGGATGGCGCCGTCCATCTGTGCGGCGCCGGTGATCATATTCTTTATGTAGTCGGCGTGCCCGGGACAGTCCACGTGGGCATAATGCCTGTTCTCGGTTTCGTATTCAACGTGCGCCACGTTGATTGTAACACCGCGCTCGCGCTCCTCAGGTGCGGAGTCGATCGAGAAGAAGTCCCTCGCCTTCGTCTTTCCGCCGGCCTTGCTCGCAAGACGCATCGTTATGGCCGCCGTCAGGGTCGTCTTGCCGTGGTCCACGTGGCCGATCGTCCCGATGTTAAGGTGCGGCTTGGTCCTCTCGAAAACCTCCTTGGCCATCTCCTTTTCCTCCCTTACGGTAGACTTACTTCCGGCGGCGCGATTGCTCCGGCACCGAAGGCACGCCGGAAAACACGGCATCCTTTAGAAAATGGAGCTGCTGATGGGACTCGAACCCATGACCTCGTCCTTACCAAGGACGCGCTCTACCAGCTGAGCTACAGCAGCCAGCCCCCGTAGAAGCAGCTCCTCTCATTGCGAAACGGTTTATTCTAAGTCTCTCAAAAGTGCTGTCAAGCCAATTTTCAGGGCAAACCCACAAGCTTTTTTCCTGCACATCCTGAAACAATGGAGCGGGCGATGGGAATCGAACCCACACAACCAGCTTGGAAGGCTGGGGCTCTACCGTTGAGCTACGCCCGCCGATTCCACCGAGGCTGGCGAGATTGGCCCGCCGCGGCTCACAACCGCTCTCAAAGCGGTCATTATATATGGTGGGGAGAACAGGATTCGAACCTGTGAAGGCATCGCCAGCAGATTTACAGTCTGCCCCCTTTGGCCGCTTGGGTATCTCCCCACCTGTTCGTTTTCATTCAACTTCGCCGTTTTGTCCACTGGTGGGCAAGCCACCAGTGCCACATTATAGTAAGGTGCGCCTTGGCACACGCGGAATAAACGCTCGGCAGACAAGAATGTCCGCCATACTTATTGGGTGCGCGCCGAGGCACGCCCTACAAAACAAACCGCCAATA
>JAGHCE010000125.1 GCA_021160625.1 Planctomycetota bacterium
ATGTCCGTGGGCTCCTCGACAGGAAAGGGGCAAAGCCCCCTAAGCGAAGGGGATTTTGTTGCGCCTGACATCACACAGATGCCTGTTTGCGGCGCTCGTCGCCGCTGCGCTTACGGCGGTGATATCATCTGCAGGCGCCACCGAGGCGTCTTCGGAAACCTCCGCACCACTCGAAACCGCTCCTCTCGTAAAGACTTACGTGTACGATTTCGACAGGGACCTCGATGCCGACGGCCAGCCTGACCTCTGGACGCGCACCATCGACGATGATCATCCCGGCTACGTGCACTCGCAGATTGACTTCGAGTCCTCCCAGGCGGGCAAGAGTGCCCTTCGGTTCGATGCGGGCGGTGCATCCGCCGAGTTTCTGAGCCCACCGGTAGCCATCGACACGAGCGCAGCATATGATGTCTCCGGCTTCATAAAGGCCCTGGACCTGCCCTCAAAAGGCCTGAGGGCCACGCGCGCCTTCATCCGCGTATACCTCTACGACGACAGGGGGCGCCTTGTCGGCAGCCTCAAGGGCTTTCCGGACGCCTCCGGCACCACCGACTGGCTGCAGGTGCGTGTCCTGGACGTGACGCGCAAGTACCCGCAGGCACGCCGTCTGCGGGTGGCGGCAATCCTGGAGGGGCTTTCGCTGACGGGGTGTGCATGGTTTGACACCATCGAAGTCCGAAGGAGGCCGATTGCCTTCCTTAGGACGAACCGGCCCGGCAACGCTTTTGTCTATTCTGGTAACAAGGAGATGACCTTCAACGCTCGCGGCATTCCCCCCGGCGACTACTCCCTGAAAGTGACGATAACGAACATCCTCGGTGACAAGGTGCATTCTGTTTCGCTCAAGGCACAGGCGACACCCGAAGGCACTGTCTCGGTTATCTATCCTCTGCCGGATTTACCCGTGGGCCTCTATCAGCTGGAGGTGGACCTCTCGAACGCCCAGGTTGCTGCGCTCAAACACGTGGTCCGGCTGGGCATTCTCCCCGATCCGCGAGAGACTGAGACCGCCGCCAATTTCGGCGTGTCGCTTTCACGCTTCCCCGATGAGGAAAGCCGCCAGCTGGAGCTTGCCGCCGCCACCGGCGCCAGGTGGATCAAACTGCCTCTGGCCGAGGCCGGAGCTGATACGAAAACACAGCGGCTCCAGGCGATAACCAATCTGAGGCGGGCCGGCCTGACACCGGTGGGCATCCTGTCTTCGCCTGGGAAAGCGGACACCTGGGTGGAAGGGTTTGGGGACACAGTGAATACGTTCGCCGGCCGGGTGCAGTCGTGGCAGCTGGGCGGCGAAGGGGACACATCGCTGGTCGGCTCAGCCGGCGGTGATACCGCGTTTGCGGCGCTGCGGCGCTTTGTCAACGAAGTGTCGTTTGCGGCGCAGCTGGGCGTTTCGTCTTCCGCGGGCAATATGGCGCGTCTCATTGAAGAAGCCTGTCCCGACTTTGTCAGTATGGAGGCCGGCGAGTTCAAGGCGACAGGAGGCTTCCCTCCGAGCGGTGCTCCGGACACCGACGGCCCCCAATTCTGGGTGTGTCTGAGTCTTTCCGACTGGCGTTACGGCAACACCGCAACGGCGGCAGCGCACCTCGCGCAGGAGGTGGCACATCTCTTCGAGCTGGGGGCGAATGTCGTCTTCTTCAAGGATCCCTGGGGTGACCAGGGGCTCCTGGACGCCGAGGGCAACGTTACTGCATTCGGGCTTGCGGTTTCCACCCTGGTGCACGAGCTCGCCAACCATCAGTACGTGGGCAGCATCTCGCTTCCCAACGGCACTCCCAACGCGATTTTTACCAGGGACAACAATACGAAAGTCCTGCTGTGGCCGGCGGATGAGCCCAGGGAAGAACGGATATTCCTCGGCGATGCGCTGGAGATGGTGGATATGTACGGCCACAGGTCGGCCGCAAGGCTGGACGAGGGCGAAAACGTCCTCTTCGTGGAAAAGGCACCGATAATCGTCAGCAGGGTCAACCAGGCCGTGGTCAGGACGCGCCAGACGTTCAAGGTCGAGCCCGAGATGATAGACTCCATTTACGAGATGCAGCCGGTGCGCGTGAGCTTCGTCAACGAGTTCGGAAGCTCGATAGTGGGCGAACTCACCGTGAGGTTTCCTATTGGGTGGGATACCACCCGTAAGACGTTCTTCATCAGGCTCAAGCCCGGTGAGACATTCCATGGCCAGACCGAGGTGCTGGTGCCGATAAACGTCCTCTCCGGGCCGCAGGAGGTGTACGTGTCGCTCGACGTGGGGGGCGCCGGTACGCAGAAAACGACGATCGTCAGGAGGTTGCAGCTGGGCTCACGCGCCTTCACGATGGCCATAGAAACCCGCATCGACGGTCCTGACCTGCGGGTATACCAGAAGGTGACCAACATATCCGCCCGTGCCGTAAACATCGTCGCCTTCCTGGATGCGGAGGGTATGGAGAGGACTGAGAAACCCCCCGTGACGCTTGCCGCCGGCTCGATCACCACCTTCTCCTATAAGCTTGCCGACGCCCGCAGCTGGCAGGGCAGGAACCTGCGCGCCACGGTCCGTGACCGCACGACGAACCGGTTCCTGAATCAGCAGTTCCAAATTCCCCGCAACACGGTTCCCAAGTGATGTCCACACCCGGACGTCGCCGGCGGGAGGATTTCGCAATCGCCGCCGCCCGTGCCGTTGCGGCGCACAAGGCCGGCTTTCTCTTAGAGAGCCCGCCGTCGGCCCTGCATCCGCGCAACCTGCAGTTTTCCTGGTTGCCGGGACCCATGCTTTTCGGATGGAACCCGGAACACGTCCTGGAAATCCGTGACGCCGACACCGGCGATCCGCTGCGGGCCCTCTCGGAGTTCCTCGGTGGACTCGAATCCGGCGGCGCCATAGCCGTTGGGTATATTTCCTATGACCTGGGAGCCTGCGTCGAGCCGACGGCCGCATCGGTGCATCCTCCTGACTCTATGCCGCATCTTGCCTTCGGCATCTATAAGGAGTATTACCGGTACGAACCCCCTACCGGGCGGCTGTTTGTC
>JAGHCE010000096.1 GCA_021160625.1 Planctomycetota bacterium
GGTCCGCCCCGCGTTACTCGACGCCGGTGATGGTGTGGGGCAGGGGGCGCCGTCGGCGGTAGGGGCGCTGTGCGGGGAGTTTCCGAAGGTGCGGTTCTTGTGCACGATGCTTTCCCGCGTCGACCAGCACGAGCTCACCGTCACCGCGCGCAAGTTCCCGAACCTCGCCCTTTTCGGCTGCTGGTGGTTCTTGAACAATCCGAGCATAGTAGCCGAGATAACCAGGATGCGCCTTGAGCTCCTGGGTTTGTCATTCGTCCCGCAGCACTCCGACGCCCGCGTCCTCGACCAGCTCGTCTATAAATGGCGCCACTCGAAGAAGATAATCGCCGACTGCCTCACCGAAAAATACCTCGACACATACGACGCCGGCTGGCGCCCCTCGCGCGCCGAAATCACCCGCGACGTCAAAGCCCTCTTCTCCGGCAACGCCAAGGAATGGCTGGGTATCGATTAACCCGGCGTAGGGCAGTTACGAACCATCTGGAGAAACTGTAGGGGCGCGATTCATCGCGCCCGAAACGCGGTGCCGACATATGCGCGGCTGCTACAGCGGCAGCGTTACCTTGCCGCCGCGCCTGGCTGCTTTGTAGACGGCGAGGATTATTTCTACGGCTTTTCGGCCCTCGCGGCCGTCGAGATCGGGGTGCCGGCCGGCGTCGAGGGCGTCTATGAATGCCTCGAAGTTTCGCTGGTGCTTGCGGAAATCTATTGCGGACGGGTCGCTCGCGCCGCCGCCGAACTCGTCCTCGCTGGCGAACTTTTGCCGAATGGAATCGTCCTCCGGGAGCTCCTCGGCGAATTTCCACGTCACGATCCGATCCTCCTCGAGCATTATCGTCCCGGTATCGCCTGAAATCTCGATGCGCTTCAAAAAGCCCGGCCAGGCCGACGTCGTGCCTTCGATGGTGCCGAGGGCGCCGTTTGCGAACCGAAGGGCGGCCACCGCCGTGTCCTCGACCTCGATGCGCTTGTGGGCGAGCGTTCCCGTAACCGACACAACGGACTCGACCGGCCCGGCAAGCCACTGCAGAAGGTCTATCGCGTGGATGGACTGGTTCATAAGCGCGCCTCCGCCGTCGAGCTTGACGGTGCCGCGCCAGCCGACAGAGTCGTAGTACTCCTGCGGACGCCACCACTTGACGTAGGCGTCGGCGAGCGTTATGCGTCCGAGGCGGCCCGCTTCGATGGCCTTTTTTGCCAGGGCGGACGCCTCGACGAAGCGGCTGGGAAAGACGCATCCCAGCTCGACGCCTGCCGCCTCGGCGGCCTCGATGACCGCGTCGCAGCGCTCAAGCGTCACCTCGAGGGGCTTCTCGACGATGATGTGCTTGCCGGCTTCAGCCGCCGGGATGGCGTATTCGTTGTGCGCGCCCGAAGCGGTGCAGACGGTTACTATTTCGACTTCCGGGTCGGCAAGGAGCTTGTCGTAGGCGTAGTATGGTTTGCAGTCGAACTTCTCAGCGAAGGCGTCCACCGCATCGGCACGGCGCGAGTAGCAGGCCACGAGCCGCCCGCCGGTCATCGCGGCGATGGCACGCGCTTGGAAGTCCGCAATCATCCCCAGGCTCGTTATTGCAAAGCCCCACTCCTTCGGCATAGTCGGACTCCTTCTATTCTCTATTCTTTCTCGGGCGATGCCTCGCCCCTACAGCACTCATTCCGTCTGCGGCAAGCCGCGCTCTATGTCTTGTCTACCAGTGATTATCGCGGCATACGATGCCGCGATGCATCTATTCCGCGTGGGTCGAAACTCACCCTGCATTGGGTATGCCCCGCCGCGCCCGGTGGGTTTTCCGGCGACGAGAAGCCGGCGGCCTACGAAAAGCCGAGTAGCTCAGCGGCGGTGCCGCCGAAGACGGCCTTGCGTAGTCTTTCGGGCAGTTCGAGCGTGTCGGCGAGGCGGTCGTAGTCGGCCTTTACCTCGGCGACCTTTTCGGGGGCGACGTCGGTGCCGAAGACGATTTTCTCCCACGGCCCTCGGCCTTGGGGGTCGTTGTTGTAGACGCCCAGGACCCGTTCCTTCTGCGGCTTTTTCCCTTCCGGGCGCCAGGGGGCCTCATCCCACCACAGGAGTTGGGAGACAAACTCCGGCGGCTTCTTCTTCAAGGTCGAGCCGGTCAGGTCGAAGTAGAGGTTGGGATACCAGCGCGTCAGCATCCCCGCCTCGCCGTAGTCGGGGTTGCCCAGGTGCGCGGCGAAGATGGTGAGCTTTGGGAATCTGCGCGCGACGCGGTCGAGGTTTATTATCTTGTGGCGGGAGGTGTCGAGGTCGAAGCCCGTTTCGTCGCCCAGCGACGCCACTATGCCGGTGTGGAAGTAGACCGGCAGACCCAGCTCTTCGATCCTGGCATAGATTCGCAGGAAGAAGCTGTCGTTATAAGGCATCGAGGGATTGATGAATTTGAAGCCCTTGAAGCCCTGCCTGGCATACTCGTCGATATCGGCGGGTGTTACCTGCCCGAGCGTTACGTAGGCAAAGGGGATTATCGTGTCGGGGTATTTTTCGGCCGCGGCCAGGACGTCGGCGTTTGTCGCCCAGTCGCCTGCCGGGCCCGCGCCGAAGGTGACGAACTTGTCGACCCCGATGGCCTTTTCGGCCTCGACGAGGCGGTCGGCGTAGGCGGGGTCCCTGGTAATGTGCGTGTGAGCGTCGATTATCATACGCGGCTCCTTTTCCCATACAGACCAGCGGTTCGACCGATAATATGCCCCGTGAGACCCCCTGTCAAGGAGGGCTTCGGGGGTCTTCGACCCCTTTCTGCTACGGGGGCCACGGGCGTTGCCCGTGGCAATCAAGTGGCCTTCCGCGGGCGCGGCAAGCGGTTGCCCCTACGGCAGGCGATGTGGCACTGGTAGCTTGTCCACCGGTGATACTATTGCGCGTGCGGCAAGCCGCACCCTACGTCGCTCGACACATTCCTTGGGACAGTTACAAGACCCCTGGACACTTGACACTGGTCGGCGGCGGGCTAACGTATGGGATAGCGCGTGTGTCTTTTGTGGTGCTCTTGGAAAAGGGGAATGTCGATGAAAAAAGAAGCCTCAGGAGGTCCTTCCGGTTCACGCCGGCGCCCGAACGTGATCCTGATTCACACCGACCAGCAGCGCGCGGACTCGCTGGGGTGTATGGGCAACCGGTACGCCCGGACGCCGCGGATTGATTCGCTGGCCGAGCGCGGCGTCGTCTACGAAAATCACTATGCGTCGAACCCGGTCTGTATGCCGAGCCGCGCGTCGCTTTTCACAGGGCGGCACGTCTTTTCCCACAGGGTCCTCGACAACGGCATCTTCTTGCCGGAAACCGAGTTGACTATGGCCGAGGTCTTTCGCAGGAACGGTTACCGGACCGAGTCGATAGGCAAGCTCCACTTCCAGACCTGCAAGCCCCACGAGGGGGATGAGTCAATGGAGGGTTGGGACCGCTGGAGGTCTGGCGAATTTGCCGAGTGGGACGGCCCCTACTACGGTTTCGAGAAGATACAGGTCTCGATCGAGCACGGCGAAGAGGCGCATGGCCACTATGGGCTTTGGAGGGAGAAGAACTTCCCCGACCTCAAGCTCGGCCCGGAAAATGCGACATCGCCTGTCAAGTTTCCGCAGTTTCACTCGTGGAAATCGAACCTGCCGCTGGAAGCGCACTACAGCACGTGGATAGCCGACAGGGCGGTGGAGTTCCTTGAAAATCCGGGAGAGAACCCCTTTTTCCTGTTTGTTTCCTTTCCGGACCCGCATGCGCCGTTTACGCCGCCGAAACCGTACAGCGGGATGTACGACGGCGTCGAGTTCGACCCGCCGCACCGGGTCGACGGGGAAAACGACAGCAAGCCGAAACCCTGGCGCGATGGAATGACCGGCATACCGTTTCCGACCGACGGCGGGGCGCGGTGGTTTCCCGATTTCGAGGGGGAGGCCTACAACCAGGTGCACGCGCACACCCACGGTATGATCTCGCTCATTGACGATTCCATCGGCCGGGTGCTCGACAAGCTCGCCGGTGCGGGGCTTGCGGACAATACGATAATCGCGTATACGGCGGACCACGCCGACTTCCTCGGGGATCACTGGTTCCTGTTCAAGGGGCAGCTTCCGTCGAGGAGCCTCCTGCACATTCCGATGATTGTGATGGATCCGTCGCGTCCGTCAGGGAGGGTTGACTGTCCGACGAGCACCGTGGACGTTTTCCCGACGCTTTGCGAGAGATGCGCCCTGGAGATTCCAGACGTTGTCCAGGGGGCCGGGTTGCCGCTTCCGGCAGAGGCGCCTCGGCGCGAGTATGCTTTCGAAGCGGGCTGGAGCAAGGCATCGGCCAAGTATCATCACTTCACGATTTACAAGCGCGACTGGCACATAAGCATCTATCCGTATCTTGCAGATGGCGAGATGTACGACCTCGCAAACGACCCTCACGAGCACCGAAACCTCTTCCACGACAGCAAGTATGCCTCAATCCGCAGGGATCTCGTCGAAGAGCTCCTTTTCGCCGTTGGAAAGGCCGAGCCGCCGATGCCGCCGATTCTGACGGACTGGTAGTTTTCCGGTAGTTTTCCGCGTGGGCTAAAGCCCACCCTACCCTCTGGTGGACAAGCCACCAGTGCCACATAGCCATCGTAGGGGCGAGACAATGCCTCGCCCGCGGAAGGTCAGTTGTGTAGGGTGCGCTTCAGCGCACGCGGAATAAACGCTCGGCAGACAAGAATGTCCGCCCTACTTATTGGCTGGCGTGCGCGGAATTATGATCTGCACGGCGGGGCAATCCCGCTTCGCTAAAGCTTCGCAGCACGGGGACCCGCCGTGGCACATATGACACGTAGGGGCACTGGTTCACTCGTGCCTACGGAAGGCCAGTTGATTGCCGCGCGCAACGCGCGTGGCCCCCGTGGCAGAAAGGAGGCGAAGCCCTCCGGCATCTGCTGTCTTTGGAGTTCTCCGGCCATTTGCCTATAATGAACCACGGCAGGTGTTGGGGTGTAAACGTCCGAGGGAGGCGGTTTTGTGATGGCTTTTTCCAGGCGCAGGATGATGGCTGCCGGGTGCTCTCTGGCGGCGGCAACGGCCCTGCCGGCGGCTCTTGCCGAGGGCGGGAAGGGCGCTTCCGGCAAAGGGGTCTCCGGCGAGGGCGCAGGGGAGGCCGGCGTGAAGGAGGCCTCCCACTGGGAGGCGCTCGACAAGAAGCGTGTAAAGTGCACGCTGTGCCCGCGCGAGTGCGAAGTGGCCGATATGGAGAGAGGCTACTGCGGCGTGCGGGAGAACAGGGGCGGGAAGTATTACACGCTTGTCTACGGCACGCCCTGCACGACGCACAATGACCCTATCGAGAAGAAGCCGCTGTTCCACTACCTGCCCGGCTCGAAGGCATTTTCGATCGCCACGGCCGGCTGCAATATGGAGTGTCTTTTCTGCCAGAACTGGAACATTTCGCAGTTTCGCCCGGAGCAGCTGGAGACGATCGATCTGCCGCCGAAGGAGGTGGTGGCCCGCGCCGTGGAGGCGGGCTCGGCCGTTGTGGCGCACACGTACAACGAGCCGGTTATCTTCTACGAATATATGTACGACTGCGCCGTCGCGGGGCGCAAGGTGAACGTGCCGAGCGTGATGATCTCAAACGGCTACATCCGGGAAAAGCCGATGCGGGAGCTCACGGAGGTTCTCGGCGCGGTGAAGGTGGACCTCAAGGCCTTTACGGAGAAGTTCTACCGTGAGACTTGCCACGGCCACCTCCAGCCGGTGCTTGATACGCTGAAGGTGCTCCGGTCCGCGGGTATCTGGTTTGAGATCGTGGTTCTCTTGGTGACGGGCCTCAACGACTCGGCCGACGAGGTAAAGCGCCTGGCCGGCTGGGTGGCCGGGGAGCTTTCGCCTGACGTGCCGCTTCATTTCAGCCGATATTCCCCCTACTACAAGCTGCAGCTGCCGCCCACACCCGTCCGGACGGTGGAGAGGGCCTACGATCTTGCTAAAAAGGAAGGCTGCAACTACGTATATGTCGGAAACGTGTCGCTACCCGGCAAGGCCAATACCGTCTGCCCAGGGTGCGGTGAGGTCCTCATCGAGAGGCTCGGGTTTCTCGTCAGATCCAACAGGATAAAAGACGGGAAATGTCCCAAATGCGGCCGGGTAATCCCTGGAGTCTGGAAAACCGAAGACGCCTTCAAGCGCGGCATAATCGCGTAGTCAAACAATCAGTCGGACAATCGCAGGAACAGGAACAAAAAAAGGAGCAGCAATGAAGAGGAGTGTGACGGGGGCGTTTTTTTGTATTGTTTTCCTGGCCGTGGCAGCCGGCGCCGACGCGAGGCTTGACGCACGCCGCAGCGCGGTTGTGCGCGCCATCGAGCGGGCCGCCCCGGCCGTCGTCAATATCTCCACCGAGAAGGTAACGCGCCGTGGTTTCTTTCCCGGCCAGGACTTCTTTTTCAGCGACCCCTTTTTCGGTGGCTTTCGGCAGCCGATGGTCACCAAGAGCCTCGGCTCCGGCGGCATCTTCACCAGTGACGGTTATGTCTTTACGAACGCCCACGTCGTCAACCAGGCTTCCCGGATTATGGTAACCCTGAAAGACGGCACCAAGTACCCGGCCGAGCTTATAAACGTGGACGTCTCCGGCGACATCGCCGTCATCAGGGTAAAGGCCGAAAAGCCGCTCCCCACGCTCGTCTTCGGGCGCAGTGACGATCTCCTGGTGGGCGAGAGGGCCATCGCGGTGGGCAACCCCTTTGGCCTGGAGAACAGCGTTACGACGGGCATC
This sequence comes from Planctomycetota bacterium, assembly GCA_021160625.1. Taxonomy (GTDB): domain Bacteria; phylum Planctomycetota; class DG-23; order SLPQ01; family SLPQ01; genus JAGHCE01. Next base: position 6,749 of record JAGHCE010000096.1, read on the forward strand.
ATAAGCGCGGTGAAAAGGGATATCGTCGTCGGCGGGCAGGTGCGTTTTCGGGACGTCATTCAGACCGACACGCTCATCAACCCGGGCAATTCAGGAGGGCCGCTCCTCAACATTTTCGGCGAGGTAATCGGTATCAGTTCGGCCGTGAGAGCCGAGGCCCAGGGGATCGGCTTCGCCATCCCCGTCGACCGTGTGAAGCGGTCGCTGGCGGCGCTTCTGGACTACAGGAAGCTGCGCCGGATAAAGCTTGGGCTTGACATCGAGCCGGAGTATGTCTCCTCCGGTCCGAGGATGCTGCTCGTTGTGAAAGGCGTTGCCCAGGACGGCCCGGCCGAGCGATCCGGTGTGAAGGCCGGCGACGTGATCGTCGCCGTTGGCGACAGGCCCGCGTCGCTCCTGGTGGATTTTATGGCCGGCGTTCTCGCATCGGGGCCTGGATATGTAGACCTGACGCTTGAACGCGAGCATCGCCGTCTTACGCTGCGCCTTGCGCCCAAAGTGATACCCAAGCCCAATGCCGCCAGGCTCGCGAGGTCGATGCTGGGGCTTTCCATCCAGCAGATGGAGAGTTCCCTGGCTCGTGATGTCGGGATAGACATAGACCACGGCATCCTTGTGGCGGGTGTCGAGCCGAATTCCACCGCCTGGGCAAGCAAAATCAGGGCCGGTCTCGTCATACTGCAGGTAAACGACACGCTTACGCCCACCACCGACGATTTCGCCGCCGCCCTCGAAGCGGCCCAAGGCGCCCGCAGCCTTCACCTGGTCGTGGCCAGGGCCGAGGGTCGTATGATAATGCAGTATATCGTGGAGGTCGGGATCCGGCGGCAGTAAAGGGTATTGACACGACAGTCGTGCAGGGTGGCCTTTAGCCCACGCGGAATAAACGTTCGGCAGACAAGAATGTTCGCCCTGCCTATTGCGGAATAGATGTAGGGTCCCGTCGTATGCCGCCATAACTGTTCCAGTAAAGGGTATTGACACGACAGGCCGCCGCCGGTAGATTACAGGTACCAGGAGCGGGCGTAATTCAATGGTAGAATGCCGGCTTCCCAAGCCGGTCGTCGTGGGTTCGAATCCCATCGCCCGCTCCATTTTATTTACTCGTCAAGAGGCCCACGATGTCGGTCTTACGGGGCAAAGCCCGGTTTCTCTTCGCCGTGGCGCTTGGGGGAGTCTCTATCCTGGCGTTTTCCTGTCGCGGGGTTGGGCCTTCGCTCGGCGTCGAATATGTGTATCCATTAGAGCAGGAGGTCGCGCTCCTAAATACCGCTGCATATCCGGAAGGCTCTTACCGCGTTGCCCCTGGCGACACGCTTCGCAGGGTCGCCGTCAGGCTCAACGTGGACATTGAAATGCTCGCCGCCGCCAACGGCCTTTCTCCCGGCTCGAAGCTGACGGCCGGGGACGTCCTTGTCGTACCACGGGTGGCGCCGCGCGGCGACAATCCCATTCCACCCGGCGCCGGGCCCGCGGCCGCAGGCAAACCGGCAGGCCCGCATCCCACACCCGAAGTCGGCCTTGCAGAAAGAGAAAAGCCGCTCGTCGGCGCTGACGGTATCCTGCGTGCAATCGCCGCCGGTACGGTGACGGCCGTTTTTCGGGGATACACGAGCCTCGGGGATGTTGTTATAATAGAGAGCGCTGAAAAGAGGATTGTCTATTCCGGCAGCTTCGAGCCGGTCACGGCAAAGGGGTGCACGGTCAACGCCGTCGACATAATCGCCGTCAGGGCGAAGCCAGAAAGCGTCAAGGCAAGGATTTTCACCAAGTAGAAGCCCGGCGCGTAGGTGGAGGGCTTCGCCCCCTCTTTGCTACGGGGGGCCACGGACGTTGTCCGTGGCAATCAATTGACCTTCCGCGGGTGCAAGTGAACCAGCGCCCCTACGCGTGATATATGTGCCACGGCGGGTACGCCACACCACCGGCGCATAAATTTTATCCGCCTCTGGAGGTCTTGCCCCGCCGTGCGGTATTCCGAGTGCTGCATCTTGCGACTTTGGTAGACACGCGGATATGGCCCTCTCAGGTTTCAACCAGCGAAATCCGGGACAATGCTTCGGGAAAGAAACAGAAGTGCGAATGCTTTCCGGGCCGTGCGAGGTGCCGCAGCCCGCTTGAACGCGTGTCCTACGGGAGCTTGAACTCGACTGTCTCGCCGCCCTGGAGGCAGTAGCTGTCATCGGCGCGCTCGCCGTTTACGAACGGCGCCAGCGGCGTTCCGCCGGATGTGAAAAAACCGAGCCGGAAGTTTTCCTTTGCCTCGGCGAGCGTGGTGCCCTGCGGAATCTCGATCGTTTTATCCATCGGGCAGGTCCTGTGGGTGCAGATGAAGCGCACTCCGGCGCCGCCCAGAATGAACTTGCGGACGTACTCGGTGTCCAGGTTCTTCCACATCGGGGCGAGAACCTGCTCCACAAGCGACATATCGGCCCGCTGTAAAAGGTCGACCAGAAGCGAACGCTTGTCCACCTTGCCCGCGAGCCTGACTATATCAACCGGCTTCATTATGCAAAAGCCCCTCGCAATTTCCGCACAAGCAGCGCTGCCACCCTCCGGGAACACCGCGCTCGACGGCACACCTAAATATACATCAAAATCCCCCTGCAAACAAATCGCCCGCCGTCATTTTTCCTCAGACAGGGCTAACTCCACGTCCGCCGCCGGGCCCCTCTGCCCTAAAAATGCCCAAAACCCTGTGCCAAGTGCCCATAAGCACCGGTATTTCGTGGCCCAAACGGTTGTAACCGGGCACCACGGCCTATAGGATGGGTGCAATCACCCTCACGAGGTTCTCGGAGGTTTCACGTATAAAGGAGGCCGATTCAACCCCGGTTATGCAATCGGGCAGAAGGGTTTCAATCCACGCCTTGACGGCGCGGATTTCCGGCCCACTATAGATAAACGTGGCCACCTCGTAGTTGAGAAAGAAACTACGCATATCCATATTGGCGGAGCCCACTATTGCCAGAGAATCATCGGCCAGAACGATCTTGGCATGTAGCATTGTGGGAGTGTAAAGATGAATGGTGGCTCCAGATTCTTGAAGAGATCTCAGGTAAGGAGCGCAGGCCATATTGGTCAACAAGTGGTTGCCTTTTTTCGGAACGATGATGCGCACGTCGATCCCTCGCAGCACTCCGAGTGCAAGGGCCTTGTCCAGCGCCGGATCTGGAATGAAATATGGTGTGACGATCCAGAAGCGATGTTTCGCAGCGAATGCAGCCGTCACAATGGCATCGTAGAGTGGGTCGCCGTTGACGTCGGGCCCTGAAGGAATGACTTGCAGCACGGCGTTTTTCGAGTGTGACCTGTCGTTGTCACTTGTTTTGGGCAGGCGATGCGGCGCCTGGCGAGGCGGCAGGCTTTCTTTGGCCGCAAACTCCCAATCCGACAGGAATACGTTCTCGTAGTACTCGGCGGCGGGGCCGCTGATTGTAAAGGCCAGATCTCGCCAACGCCCCGGCATTGGCGTTGGGCCGATGTACTCAGCCGCGATATTGGCACCTCCCGCCATCACTGTGCCGCCGTCGGTGACAATGATCTTGCGGTGGTTGCGAAGGTTCGTCTGGCCCCGGAAGGGCAGGTGCAGTATTGGCATAAAATAGGCATAGCGCCCTCCGGCGGACTTCAGCGGCTCCAGGAAGCGCCTGCCCGTATGAAGCGATCCAATATCGTCCAAAAGCAACCTTACTTCGATGCCCTCGGCCGCCCGGCGCGCTAAGCGCTCAACGATGTCGTGGCCGACCTCGTCCGGCGAAAGGATAAACACCGCGATATGAATGCTCTCCCGGGCGTTTTCGATCAGCTCCACCAACCGTGCATATGCCTCTTCCCCTGTTTGGCAAAGCGTCAGCCGGTTGCGGGAGGTGGCCCCCGGCATTCCGTAGGCGCATAGCAGCCGGTCCGTGACCATTGCCTCGGCTGCCGGCAGGGCATCGGCGTCGTGAAGCGAGAGGGAATGCTTTCTTGCGGCGGCGCGCCTCATTTTGCGCGGAGCCAGTATGAGATACAAGGGGACTCCAATATACGGCGCAAACACTACAAGCACAAGCCATGCAAGGCTGTGAGAGGGTGAACCCTTCTGGTGGATTATGTGTGTAATCACCAGGATGGTCACGACAATGCCGGCCATCAAAACACAGTGGGCCAAAATCCATTGCAGTACCATTCCTGGCAGACTCCTTGGAAGTCAGTACCCTCCAGCGGGCTTCAACCGGCCGGCGACATCTTACGTTGCCTCCAGGCATATATCAACCACGAGCTCGTTAAGCGGCGTGGCCCAGACTGCAAGTGCCCCTCGACTATGGGCCTTTTACAGCCGTTGTCAACGCTTCGCAAACCTTGCAGCGTTGGTCCGCTTGGGTCGTTTCTGCTTGACTCGCAGCCGTGGAGATCGTATCCTCAAATGCCCGATATGGTTTGTCCGTTGCGGTTGATTCCACCTTCTGCGAGAGGGGCACAAATGCACACTGTTACACTCATTCCAGGTGACGGCACCGGGCCTGAAATCGCCGAGGCCACCAGGCGCTGTATCGAGGCCACCGGCGTCGATATCGAGTGGGACGTCCAGGCGGCGGGCATAGACGTGATGGAGGCTGAGGGCACGCCGCTGCCCGACCGCGTCCTCGAATCCGTCCGGAAAAACGGCGTCGCTATCAAGGGGCCCATCACCACGCCGGTGGGGTCGGGCTTCCGCAGCGTCAACGTCTATATGCGAAAAACGCTCGACCTGTACAGCTGCCTGCGCCCCTGCAAGTCTTACGCGGGCGTTCGCAGCCGCTACGAGGATATCGATCTCGTCATCGTGCGGGAAAATACCGAGGACCTGTATGCAGGCATCGAGTTCGAAGCCGGCAAAGATGACACGCAAGAACTGATAGATTTCATTGCGGCGCGCGGCAAAGGGGAAATAGACCGCGGCAGTGCGATCTCCATAAAGCCGATAAGCGCCGAGGCCTCGCGTCGGATTGTGCGGTACGCCTTCGAGTACGCGCGCGCCAACTCCCGCCGCAAGGTCACCGCCGTCCACAAGGCCAACATTATGAAAATGACCGACGGGCTTTACCTTGAGACGGCCCGCGAGGTCGCCAGGGAATATCCCGACGTCAAGTTCGAGGACCGTATCGTCGACAATATGTGTATGCAGCTCGTACAGAAACCGGAGCTCTACGACATATTGGTTCTTCCCAACCTCTACGGCGACATCCTGAGCGACCTGTGCGCGGGGCTGGTCGGTGGGCTGGGTGTGGCTCCCGGCGCCAACATCGGCGACGAGGCGGCACTCTTCGAGGCCACGCACGGATCAGCGCCCAAGTACAAGGGCCAGAACAAGGTCAACCCCTGCGCTCTGATCCTTTCGGGCGTGATGATGCTCAAGCACATCGGTGAAGAGGCTGCGGCCGTCAGGCTCGAAACCGCCGTCGCCCAGGTCATCCGCGAGGGCAAGGACGTCACCTACGACCTGAAGCCCTATCGCGACGATCCCACGGCGGTGGGCACGAGTGAGATGGCCGGCGCTATCATAAAGGCAATGGGATAATCCATAAAGGCAATGTGCCACTGGTGGGAGGGCTTCGCCCCCTCTTTGCTACGGGGGCCGCAGACGATGTCTGCGGCAATCAACTGACCATCTGCGGGCGAGGCATGCCTCGCCCCTACGGAGGCAATGTGGCACTGGCGGCTTGTCCACCAGTGGAGGAGTCGGGATGTCCAGGCGGGAGAAGATTGATCGCTGGTGGCGAAAGGCGGTCCTGGCCGAAAAGGGCGGCGCCTTCGGGGCGGTGGCACGCGCAGGCCTGCTTATCGGCTCGTTGCCGTTCGAGGCGGTCGCCCGCCTGCGAAA
>JAGHCE010000071.1 GCA_021160625.1 Planctomycetota bacterium
CGGTAAACACCCAGCCCGACATCTCCCGCGTCGGCAATGACGCCGTAATCGATATGGCTGTTCGCGCCGGCTGCTGGCTGAGGACCGACAGCATCATCACCGAAGAGGTCCAGCAGTTTGAGATGATAGTGAACCGGCCGCCGTTTATCGCCTCGATTGTAGAGGACGGCGGACAGCGCCGCTACAGGATGGACGAGGCCATCGAAACGATGGTCAACGGCGTCCCACGAAACGACTACGCGATGTTCCAGGCGCTCGACTCCGGCGCCACCCACTGGGCCGTCTGGCAGATGGCCGACAACCTCGCCGCCTACCACGAGAGATTCCCCGGCGGCATTGATGCCGTCGAAAACAGAATAGGCTACCGCGTGCGGCCTTCGAGAATCTGGGAGCGAAAACGCTACGGCCGCCGGGAGCTCATCATCGGCGTGAAAAACGACGGCGTCGCCGGCGTTCCGGGAGTGCTTCGCCTCGTCGTCGGGAGCCCCGACGGGAAGGTAAATCTATCCGGCACGCTCGACCCCGGTCACCCCCTGCCCGGCAAACTCCGCCAAGCGTCGTTTCTCCTGCCCGAAGGCATCGAGGGTGAGGGTCTCACGATAAGGGCCGAGATCGAGACAAAGGGCGTAACGCGCCCCGTGCGATGGGCCTCTGCCGAGGCAGCAAACCCCGACGGGTCGCTGACGCTCTCCCCAGACAAATACCGAAATCCCAACTGGCGAAAGGACGTGTAGCCGGGCAGACACCCTGTCCTCAAGTAAAAGGACGCAAACCGACGCGGATTCCGTGGTCCAGCATCGACATTTCTTCAACATAGCGGTTGACATATACGATATTATTTGATATAATGTCAACTAAAGGGAGAGCAAAGCGATGTCTGTGGGAGAAAGACTGCGACAAGTCCGAAAGGCAAGGGGATTGACCCTGGAAAAGCTGGGCTCGCAGGTTGGCGTGACCAAGCAGGCCATTTCCAAGTACGAGAAGGGTCTCGACATGCCGGGTTCTAATGTCTTGCGCCGCCTGGCACAGGCGCTGGCCGTGCGTATTGAGTTTTTCTTCAGGCCCGGGGCTCCCATTGAGTTGAAGAGCCTCCACTTCCGGAAGCACTCACGGCTCCCGAAGAAGGAGGAAAACGCCGTACTCGCTCGCGTGGAGGAATGGCTCGAACGCTACATCGAGGCTGAGGAACTGCTATTCCCCGACAAGGAGCACAGCTTCGCATTCCCGAAACAGGTACCAAGGGACATCCGCTCCCTGGAGGATGCCGAAGAAGCAGCAAGCGCGTTGCGAGAGGCATGGGAGCTGGGACTTGACCCAATAGAAAATCTTATGGAAGTGCTTGAAGACAAGGGAATCAAGGTGTGTCTTGTGGATGTCTCTGACGAGCATTTCGATGCGCTGACCTTCGTGGCCGACGACAGCATCCCCGTGGTAGCCGTGAAGCGCGACGTCCCGGGAGATCGCCAGCGATTCTCCCTCGCACACGAACTGGCGCATCTGGCTTTGCGGCCAAGCAAAGCCGTGGACGAGGAGGACGCGGCAAACAGGTTCGCGGGGGCTTTCCTGGTACCGGAATCGGCGGTTTTCTTCGAACTTGGACAGAAACGCCGGTTTCTCGATGCGCGCGAGCTCTATTTGCTCAAACACAAGTATGGTCTTAGCATGGCCGGTTGGATCCACCGTGCAGACGACCTGCAGATAATCTCAAAATCCGTAAGCCGACGGCTTTATATGCATTTCAGCAAAATGGGTTGGCGAAAGCAGGAACCCGGTATGCAGATGTTTTCCGAGGAACCGCGGCGTATGGAAAAACTCGCAATGCACGCCTTGGCCGAAGATCTTGTCTCCGAGTCTCGCGCGGCCGAGCTCCTCGGGAAACGCCTATGGGAGCTGCGGGAGGACACCGGAGAGAAACACGATGAAGCCCGCGCTGGTCGTTGACGCAAACGTGTGGATTGACCTGGAAAACGCCGGGTTGCTTACAAAAGTGCTCGAGATTCCCTTCTCTTGCGTGACGTCGGATATGGTGCTCGAAGAACTCTCACAGGGTACTCAACAGCACCTCGCGAACAGCCCATTGCGCATACATAACGTATCGCCGGAAATGAACATCAGGATTCAGGGCATTCGAGCCACGACCTCGGCCCTTTCGTATGCCGACTTGTCCGTTTTGCTCCTTGCAGGAACCCTCAATTGCATTCTCGTAACCGGAGAAAGGCGCCTTACCAATGAGGCGCGAGCGTAACAAGTACGCGTGCACGGCACCCTCTGGCTGCTGGATCAGATGATAGCCACCGGTGTACTGACGCCCCATGCGGCAGCCGATGCCCTCGACGCAATGCGTGCCAAGAATGATCGCCTACCCAGGAATGAATGCAACCAGAGATCGAAGGAGTGGCGCCAGTAGCGCTCCGGAAGCCCACCTCCTTAGTAACGCGCGAGACTGGCGGACCCAGCCCACTTTCCTGCGGGTTAGCGGAAGATAATCGTTCCGGCGCGTTCGGGTTTGCCGGCGAAGAAGTCGTCGGCGGCGGTGTATTCGTAGGCGTCGCACCAGATGAACTGCTCGTTTCTCCCGTCTAGCCCCGCGCGTGGCAGGATTGGGGTACCGCTTCTGGGGGTGGTGGTGATGTTGACGCGCCACTTCTCGTTCGGCGCAGGCCGTCCGCCCAGAAGCCGCCAGGGCAGCGTGTAATCGAGGCGCCACCAGTCGGGCCCGCTTGTGAACTTCGCCGTGCCTGCCTTTACGGGCCGGCCGGTATCGAGGACGGTGTCCTGCCGGGAGAGGATCGTGTAGCCGCCCTTGATGAGCGTTTTGCCCTCCGGGCTTATGCTCCAGATGTCGATGTGGCGCTTCGTGCATTCAGGGTCGACGCAGAAACGCCAGAAGAAGGTCTCGCTGCGGGTGCCTCGGAATTCGCGCCAGCGCCTGCGCC
>JAGHCE010000054.1 GCA_021160625.1 Planctomycetota bacterium
AGGAAGACCAGGCTCCCGTAGATCTCGAACTCGTACAAGAAGATGCCGAAACCCCCGAAGAGCCCGAGCAGGCCCCCGACGAGACAATAAGCCGGCAAGAGGAAGGCGGCGAAGATAGGGGCTAAGGGCGAAGTGCCACTTTGCCCCTACGAAAAAGGAGGCAAAGACACCTGAAAACGATGTAGGGTGCGGCTTGCCGCACGCGGAACAAACGCTGTATCAGCGGTGGGTTACTCGGAAGGTCCTGAAGCCTCTTCCCGCATCTTGTTTGCGCGCTCGACGAGCGCTTCCACGTCTACGGCCTTTCGCTCTTCGAGCGTGTACTCGAACGTATGCCGGTCACGCAACGTGAAGGGGAGCAGCACCTCCGCAAAGAAATCGAGCGGGAAACGCTGGTACGCGGGCACCTTTACGGGTTGCACGACGCGCAGCGTTCGGTAGCCGTCCTTCTCGAAGCGTATATCACCCGGCTGGTAGTGCGTGAAGTGAAACGTCACCGGCGTCCGGCCGACGGGCTTGTCGTTGTAGTATGCTATGGCGCCTTCGGGCTCGGTGACGAGCGTCATCCGCCGCTCGACGCAGCCCGCCGAAAGGAGCGCCGTTAGTGTCATTGCCGCGAGGGCTGCCGTAATCTTGCGCATATCAATATATCTCCGGTAAACGCCGCGGGCCGTGGCCGCCGCATCCGCCAACGTGTCATTCAATCTCCAGGATTTCGGCCGAGAGACCCTCCGTCTCAAGTATGGCCAGGGTGCGCAGGCCTGTGAGCCACCCTCCCGTTTCTCCGGGGTTTATCTCAAGGGGAGCGCCTTTTCGGATTTCTGCCTTGTGGGTGTGGCCGAATATCCGCACGTCGATATTCTCCCAAGGCGCGCGGGAGAGGTCCTTTTCGCGGTGGGAAACGACAATCCGCACCCCGCCCAGCTCCAGGAGCACCGGCGCAAAATAGACGTGCTCCCAGACCTTCTCAATGCCGCGCACCTCGCCGTCGTTGTTCCCGAAGACGCCGTACACCTCGCCCGGGAAGCGAAGTATTTCCTTCACCGCAAACGGCGACACGAAATCCCCCGCGTGGATGAGCACTTCGGCGCCCCTTGCCGCCAACAGCCCCACCGCGGCCGCGATGGCCGGCAGGTTGTCGTGGCTGTCGGCCATAATGCCGATTTTCACGCTCTCGCCCCTCACTGCAACCAACATCCGGTGCATTGTACCGCCCCGTAGCGTGCAGGGCAACCCAAAGTAGCGCGCTTTGGCGCGCGCATCCGTGCTGTCATCGAACGGCCTGGGTGTTTCGGTGGTGGTGCGCCCAACAAGGCGCGCCTCATAGAACCAGACTATGTGTGCGAAGTGTGGTGCCGAAGGAGGGATTCGAACCCTCACGGGGTTTAAGCCCCATCGGATTTTGAGTCCGACGCGTCTGCCAATTCCGCCACTTCGGCACGGGGAACATATTACCCCGCAGCGCCGGTCAGTCAAGCCCCTGGGTCTCGCAACGCCAGCGGCACTCCCAGCACCTCGGCCATCACTATGGCCTGGCGCAGTCTTTCCCGGTCGAGTTGCGGCATTGTGACGCCGATTTTTGCCGTGAAGGCGGATTGTGAGCTTGCTTTGCCCGAGGTCCTGCCGGCTTCCTCAGCGGCTTTTTCGGCCTTCACAGTGGCTTGGCCGGCGGCATCGGTGGCTTTCTCGACCGCGTTGTGGTTTGCGGCGAGACGGCTTACCTGTCGGCGGGGCGCATGCTCGCGACGCTCGACACTGGTTTCCACTTCGGGCGGCTCTGCGTCGATACCGTGTGTCCTGATCGACTCCTCGATGGTCATATCGGCAGCGGTGCTGTCGGGGACGAAGCGCCTTACGGTGGGTCTTGCCGGCGGCTGCTGCCTGATGTGCCTGGGTCTCGGCGGCGGCGCGGCAGCCTTACGCGGACCGGGTATGTGATGGGCTCTCGGGGCGGTGGGCGTTACGCGCCCCGCAGGCAGGCCGACGGGGCCCCGTGCAATTGGCCGGACGCCCCCGTGCGGCCCAGGGCCCGTTTCGCGCGGGGCCTGGGCTTGCCGGGGACCGGCGGGGCTGCCCGGCTGGGAGACCTGCCTGAGAAACTTGCGCAGTTCTTCCGTGTCGGCCAGGCTGGTCCACTTCTGCCCTGTGGACGAGGACTGCCCCTTATCCATCTGCTTGAGCTTGACCAGTATCTGGATGATGATAATGATCAGCACAAAAAACAGCGGGATGAGCTTGAAAATAAAATCCATCTCGAACCTCCCGGTCAGGAGCTCCCCAAAGAACGGCGCGCGCTATCCTTCCAGGGCTCTTACTTCTGGTGCTCTTCGCCGCCGCCTATGGCCGAGCGCATACCGGTATCGGCCTGGATATTCTTGAGCTTATAGTAATCCATAACGCCGAGGTTGCCCTCGCGGAAGGCCTGGGAAATGGCCTTCGGGACCTCCGCCTCGGCCAGGACGACCTTTGCGCGGTTTTCCTGGGTGAGGGCGCGCATTTCCTGCTCACGGGCGTAGGCCATCGCACGGCGTTCCTCGGCCTTGGCCTGCGCGACGCGCTTGTCGGCCTCGGCCTGGTCGCCCTGAAGCTTCGCGCCGATGTTGTCGCCTACGTCCACGTCGGCGATGTCGATGGAGAGTATCTCGAAGGCCGTGCCTGCATCGAGGCCCTTGTCGAGCACCCTTCTTGAGATACTGTCCGGGTTTTCGAGGACCTGTTTGTACGTGCTCGATGAACCGATTGTGGTCACTATGCCTTCGCCGACGCGGGCGATGATGGTCTCTTCGGTTGCCCCGCCCACCAGCCGCTCGATATTCGCGCGGACGGTCACGCGGGCCTTGGCCTTTACCTGGATGCCGTCCATAGCCACCGCGTCGATGGTCTGCTTGCCCTTGGCGGGGTCGGGGCAGTCGATGACCTTGGGGTTGACGCTGGTGCGCACGGCGTCTACGATGTCGCGGCCGGCCAGGTCAATGGCCGTCGCACGCTTCCAGCCGAGCTCTATGTCGGCGCGGTCGGATGCGACCAGCGCCGCAACGACGTTTCTGACGCTCCCGCCGGCCAGGTAGTGCGCCTCCATCTCGCGTATGATGAACTGGCCGCCGAGCCCCGCCTGCACAGCCATCACGCGCGCCTCGACGATCACCGACGGGTTGACCTTTCGAAGCGTCATCCCGATGAGGTTGAAAAAGCCGATCCCTGCGCCCGTGGTGTACGACTGTATCCAGAGGCGGAAATACCTCGCCACGAGCGCAAAGGCCACGATGGCGACAATACCAACCAGGAGAACGATAAGAACCCAAACTCCCTGCATCTCGCCAAGAATCAACAATTCATCCATAGTCCCTACTCCTTTTCCCGAGGGTATCTCGCAATTTGTTTATGTTACCCGAAAGCCGCGCATTTATTCAAACAATATCTATCTTGCCCGGCAGATATGCGGGTGTTTTCCCCTTGTCCGGCCGCCTGTGGCTTTTCAGACAATCGCTTCAGGACGCCTTTTCCTTCACGACGACCCTGTTGCCTTTCACGCGGACGACTATTATCGGGCGGTCGGCGTCTATCATCATCCCCTGGGCGACGACGTCCACGCGCGCGCCCTCGATGTCCGCCACCCCCGCAGGATGACAGGCGCTTATCGTTACTCCCTCCTTGCCTTCCAAGGCAAAGAGCCCCGCCGCGGAGGAGCGCTCTTCCCTTGCGGTCTTCTGCCGGGCGCGCAGCATAATCTTCCGGCCCATCCAGGTTTTCGGGAAGAGCTTTACGCCGAAGGCGATCTCAAGCGGCAGCAAAATCGCCACGATAATAAAGGCGCCTATGCCGAAGGGGACCGATCTCCCAAAAGCAAAAAAGAGCCCCGCTCCAAGCGACGCGACGGCCCCCACGGTCAACAGGCCGTGAGAGGGGATGAAAATCTCCATCAGCAGCAGCAAAAGCCCCGCCACAAGAAGCAGGATAATCAGGAAATAACCCATATCATCTCCCCGTTACCTCCCCGGCAAACCGCCCCGGCGACAAGGGTCGCCGCCGCAAAGAAGCACCGACTCCCCACCTTCCGCACGCATATTCTAAGGTGCGCCCACCAGACAAGCAAAGAATATCGTCCCCGTCCCGGCGGGGCCCTACGTCAAGGAATACCGGGAGGCCGACAGGCTACGTCGCCTTCTTGACGATGATGTTGTTGCCCTTGGTGTCGATGACCTCGACGAGGGTGTCCTTGGCTATCACATCGCCCCGGGTGGTGACATCCAGGAGCTCGCCGTCGATTATGGCGCGGCCGGCGGGGCGAAGGAGCGTCTGGGCCCTTCCCACTTTTCCTACGAGGTTCCCCTTGTCCTCTGTGAGGCCGGCGCCCTCGGAATGCGGCACACGGGCCTGCTCGGGCGCGCCGAGGTAGAACTTGCCCACGACCGGCACCTTCGGGAGGACCTTTGCCAGGAGCACCGCCAGGGAAAAGGCCGCTATGAGCGTCGCCACGAGCTGGGCGCCGGACTTCGCCAGGAAGTCCACGTCAAGAGGGGCAGGGGTGATGTGCGATGGCACCAGCGCCATAACGAGCGCCACGACCACGAACGTCGCACCGAGAAAGCCGGTTATCCCGAAGCCGGGGATAAGGAATATCTCTATGCCCAAGAGCACCAGGCCCACGATGAAAAGCAGTATCTCCCAGTTCTGGGCCATCCCGGAGAGATGCTTGCTGAAGAAGAACACCGCAAAGCAGATGACCCCGACCGTGCCGGGAAGGCCGAAGCCGGGAATCTTAAACTCCATATAGATGCCCATGATGCCTACCAGCAGTATGAGGCTTGCCACGATGGGGTGGTTGAGCCGCCGCACCAGCTCTTCCGACCAGTTGACGTCAAGAGTGACGATTCGGGCGCCCGAGAGGCTGTACTTTGCCAGGAGTTCGTCGAGGTCCTTGACGACGAAGCGCGCGATGCCGTAGTCAAGCGCCTCCGTCGCCGTGGCCGTGAGGATTTCGCCTTCCCGGACGACGACGCGCTTTTTGTCGACGTTTGCCTTCTCGGCCTCGGTCAGGTCGTCGAAGGCGCCGCTCGTTATGTACTTTTTTGTGCCGTCCTTGTATGTGATTTCGAGGACCTCGATGTCGGGCGACACCATCGCCTCGACGAGGGCGTCGGGGTACCCGTTTCGCTGCGCGTACTTGCGGAACATATTCCTGACGGGCGACTGCATCTTTTCGCCGAGGATCTTCGGCCCCTCGGGGCCAGTCGCCACCGGCGCCGCGTCGCCGATGGAGGAGTTCGGCGTCAGCACAATCTCCCGCGCCCCCATCGCTATCATCGCCCCTGCCGAAAATGCCTTCGTCGGGACGAACGCGACCGTCTTGGGCGCCTCGATGCCGCCTATCTCGTCGGTTATCTCGATGGCGGCGTCCACGAGCCCGCCGTAGGTGTCGATCCGGAAGACAATCATTGCCGGGTCAAGGGCTTCGGCCTCGGCCGTGCGCCGCTTGACGCTGTCGTAGAGGCCCTTGTCGATGAAGCCTTCGAGAGGGATAAGGACGACCGTAGGCCGGTCGGCTCCGGTGGAAGGGGCGGTCTTTTCGGCGGCAAGGGCCGAGACTGCAAAGAGTGCAAAGACGGCCGCAAGGAGTGCCGAAACAAAGTTTGCGCTTTTACCGGGTATGCTCACGGCTGCCGCGCCCTCCGTTACAAAAGCGTTGACACAAAAGAATGGTGGAGGATAGGGGACTTGAACCCCTGACCTCTTGGCTGCCAGCCAAGCGCTCTCCCAACTGAGCTAATCCCCCACCTTATACGCTTTTTCGGCGCGCTTATTCAAAATCGAAGTATAAGCCGTCCCCGTGCCACGTCAAGCGATTTTTCCGCGCCCGGCTTGCCCGGATTCAAGGAGTATCGGTACTTTCCGCTTTCCGCACGCGCACGGGAATTTCCTACAGACGACAGATAAGAATGCCTGTCCCACCGTACTTTCCGCACGAGTGCGGGAATCCCTGCGACTTCGGGTCAGGCCAGGTCTTTCTCGGCGATTGCGAGTATCCGGTCGAGGGCCTTCCGGACGTCCCCGTCGGGGCGGTAAGTGTTGGCCTCGATTCTTTCCTCGGCGGTCGCGGCCGCCTTTTCGATGAGGCCGGCGGCACCCTGGGCCGTCCACTGGTTGAAACCTTCGTGCGTGAAGAGGCCGGGGTCCCAGATCTCCTCGCGGAAGCGCATCGTGCTGGGGTGCATAAGGAAAGTGCCGTCGCGGCGGCCTTCGCTTACGATATCACCCGTCGGGGTATCCTCCCACCCCAAGCCCCTGCCGATGCGCCATGCGTAATC
>JAGHCE010000263.1 GCA_021160625.1 Planctomycetota bacterium
CAAGCCGCACGGTGGACATCCTGGAAGAGTGCAAACGCCGGCTGGCGGACTGAGCTGCCGGAAGATTCCCTCTACACGCTGCTGAAGCAGTCTCAGGAAGCGGGCGGCCAAGGGGGAGCTGCGCTACATACGATCGCGGGCCCCCGGGCGTTCCTGATGGAGAACGACGAACTCTACTGCGACGTCATCGTGCACAGGCGCGAACAGTTCACCGTCCGAAACGCAGAAAAGAAAGGCACCGGTTGACCAATTTCTTGAAGGCGGTGGAAACATGCCCAAGACCGTGCGTCCAACGCTTGTGGGCCTTTTGCAGGTGTCCTTCGCGCACGTATGGCACCGTCGTGCCCTCGAACATGATGGCGAAGCGCGTAATAAGCGCGCCCAGGAGCACATAGCCCAGGAACACGTGCAACGAAAGCACGGCGTGTCCCACGACGCTACGAGGGTTCGCCTTGAGGTCGCCGAAGCCGAGGGTCGTCATCGTGACGACAGAGAAGTACTGCATGCGGACGGGGCGCACCCAGGATGTTACTTCAAGCCTATAGTCGTCACGGACGAGATGGGGACACCAGGAATAGAGCAGCCCGAACAACCCGGAGAGTACGAGAAAGCACAACATGATGCGGAGCGTGGAACTGCCGTAGTCGGAAACCCACCAGAAGGCCCGAACGGGCAGGCTGAAGAGCCACTTGCGCGCCCAGGAGCGCTCATACCACTTCTCCCAGCCGAGTTGCCTGATGTTGCGCTGAAGCCGGGACTTCAGTGCGGGGTCCACCCGCGCCGCCGCAAGGCCGACGCCGGTGAAGTCGGTTTGGTCGTTAATCTCGCACTCTGTCAGGATAGTCTCGCCATCGAGGACAGCGAAGCGGGCATTCGCAGTCTTCAGGTCGGTGCTCAGGAGCTCCGCGCCTTCCAGATGCGCATAGCGCAGGTCCGCACTTCTCAGGTGGGCGTCCTCGACCCGTGCGCCTTGCAGGCGGGCCATATAGAGCTTCGCGCGTTCCAGGTAGGTCCCCCAAAGTTGCGCGTCTTTCAGGTCGGCGTGGCGCAGCTTCGCGCCTTCCAGGTGGGCCTCGAGGCAGGCCGCATCTTTCATGTGGGCCCAGCGCAGGTCCGCGCCTTTCAGGTCGGCCTGGCGCAGGTTTGCGCGTTCCAGGTGGGCCTCATAGAGGTTCGCGCCTTCCAAGTATGCCTCGTTGAGATCTGCGCCCTCCAGGTGAGCGTGGTGCAGGTAGGCACCTTCCAGGTAGGCACCAGAGAGGTTCGCGGCTTCCAGGTGGACTTCGCGGAGGATCGCGCCTTCCAGGTGGACTTTACAGAGCTGCGCGCCTTCGAGGTGGGCGTCGCTGAGTTTCGCGTCTTCCAGGTGGGCACCACTGAGGTTCGCACCCTCCAGGTAGATGGCCTGCGTCGGGTTTTCGGCGCGCCATTCGTGCCATTCGGTTATCTCCTCCGCCTCGGAGCACCGCATGAGCATGTAGTATTGCTCCTGGCTAAACAACCTCTTCTCGCGGCACGCCGGGCAGGCCAGCGTATCTATGGGGATCGTCTCGCCGCAGTGCCGGCACTCCCCCTTAACGAGCCCGTCGATGCCGTGGCCGTCGTTGTTGTCCGAGTCGCCCATCACAAATCCTCCCGCTCAGTTGTGGACAGGTCTCCTCCACGGCAGATGATAACGTACGCGGGCAGGCCGGCAACCGCGCCGGGGCAAGCAAGGAGAAAGCGTCCCTGATGGAGATAGACAAAGTCCACTGCGACGTCATCGTTCAGCGATGGGAAGAGTTCACGGGCCAGGCGGGCGAACGTGCTAGGGGGTAGCCGGATAGAAATGCGTCCAGATGTTCCAGGCCAGAGTGGCTACGGTGGCGAGTATCGACACCACCAAGGCAGCGAAAGCCACCCAGAATGCCCCACGTGTCAAGGCACGGTCTCTCTCGGCCTCGCGACGGTCGGCTGCCCGGCGTTCGAGTTCTACGGCAGCTGGAAGAAACATGCCCTCCGCGAATGGATAGAAAAAACAAGATTCTCCTCGGTCTTGTTGGAGAAGCTCGCGGATGTGCCTTCTTAGGTCGATGTGAAGGTTCGCGTAATCCCATACATGCTTGGAACACTCCATGTTCCGTTCATTTCCAAAAACTTCCCCCGGATCCGTTCCCTCTGCCAACTTGCGTCGTTCTCCGCATGTTACAGAAAATGCATGGTCCTCCGGGCCCACATAGGACCGTTTAAGAAGGAAGTGGCACGACAAACAACACTTGCCCCAGCGATTCACCATATCGCCTTTTGACATGATAGATTCCTCTCCATCTGGTTCATAAGCATAAGTGCGTGTCGACAACGGTTTATAGACACAGAATCAGGCCGCGGCTTACGGCACGCCCTCTATATGAGGCAACTCACCTGCATTGTCTTCCGGGCGGAATTGGAACCCCCACAGTCCAATCGCGCCAGCGAGTTGGCTAACCTACGCGTCTGGCAATTACGCCAGCGGTGCACCGAACACTTGCATTATACCCGATGAAGCCCATGGACTTCAAAAAAAGAGAGAAAGCCCCGGTCCGGGGCTGGGGCTTCCGTCCTTCGTCCCACCAGCGCGGGACTACGGAGGACATGGGGGAGGCGGGATGACGCTATGCGGCCGGGCTTGCCGAAGTTCACGCGCCGTGGCCTGCGGCCCCTCCATATGTGCCATTATTCGAACGAAGGCGAAGCCAGCGCAGCCCGAAGTCTACGTTCTGGACTTGACGCAAGGACTGTGCCCGCCTATGCTGCGGCTTTCCACATATAAAGGAGGGTTGGAGGGATTCCTTCATAGCCGCACTTTGTCTGAAGAAAGGACCGAGTATGGCGATAGGTCTGGCCATGTAGCGCTCATAGTGCGGCTTGCCCTATTAATCTCTTGTGGGCGATTTTGCTGCTAGGGCGCTGCTTGCTGCAGCTACGTCGGGCTTTGCTGGCAAGCGCCGGCCATGTGCCATTTGAAGGCAGCAAGTAATAGGATGAAAGGTCAACCTAAGACGCAAGCGATCTCAGAAAAGACCAGACGACGGGTCCTCGAGGAAGTTAAAGGCTTCGTGGACGCCGTCATCGAAAGACGCGTGATAGGCGAACCTTTCGATGAAGAGGCCTTTGCTGCGCAGCGTCCGTTCCACGCTGCCCTTGCGCCAATGCAACTGTGGAAGGCTGCGAGGTTTGAGAGGTCATTTGTGACTTCCTTGGGCCAGAGGAGCTTCGAGCGTATCGCCCACCTCATAAGTTCAGACAGATATGAGAGTGAGCGGAGCAAGACGACCGAGGGCCGTATCTCAAATGCCCAGTTGGCTACTATTCAGAGAATCCTGGACGACCTTGAGCGCCGTGATCGGACGCCCGACTGGGAAGCGGAACTGGCCCTGATTGACGCGGAGCGTGACAATGATCCAGACGCGTCGCTTCATGTGATAAGCGATCTTTGGGTTAAGAAGTCCACAGGGGAGGAGTTCTACGAGATAAAATCATCTAAGCCCAACAGTGACCAGAGCAAAGTGTCGAAAGAAAAGATGCTGAAGCTATACGCACTCGACCCGACTTGCAGGGTGTACTTCGCGCTTCCGGACAATCCCTACGTAACGCGGCAAGCATATGGTTGGACACATCCGATGCGATGGTTCGATATGCGACAAGACCCCTGCGTTCTTATAGGTCGCGACTTCTGGGACAATCTCGGTGGCCAAGGCACCTATGATGAACTGCTTAACATATTCCGAGAGGTGGGAAAGACAACAAAGCCTCGCATCCGCCGTGAAGTACTGGGCCTCGACGACTAAGATTTCTTCCAGATAAACACTTTCTCGAAGAAGTCGGAATTGCGACGCCCCGTACGGCGATTGACATGCCTTCTGAGTTCCTGTTCCTCTCGTAGCCCTAACTCCGCCGCCATCCCTTCATACAGGTTGGATCTGTCTCCAATCACCACGACCATTCTGCCTCCGTGGACAAGGAACCGCTCAACGTTGGCAAAGACCTTCAATATCCCCTGCCTGTAGGCTTCCTTCGCAGCTTTGGATGTGCCTGCTGATGCGGGGCCGATTTCGAGGGGTTCGTTGGCACGCAGATTCTCTTCATCCCAACCTATGCTCGCGAAAGAATCGGGCAGCGTTGCAGCAAGCTCATAGGCGTACTTGTGCTGCTCGTGGTAATCAATGAGACCAACGTAGGGCGGGGACGTCACCACCAGATCAAACTTCGGCAGTTTCACCCTCCGGGAATCTCCGCAGATGATCGTAACCTGAGATGGCTTTCTAATTTCCTGGTATTCTGCGATCCTCTTCACCGTGTCTTCGGTATATCTGACCAGGAACTTCCTGCTGTCGGTAGTGGGCTGGCAAATCCGACGATGTTTGCGGCAGTAGTAAGGCTCGGTCTGGGGTTGCGACGCTCTGTCCAGTTGGTGGTGCGGCATCATTCTTGCCGAGCGAGCGGACCTGCACAGTACTATCTGCAATACGTCGCTGTACCTATACTGTGGTATCCGCCGCGCGTACAGGAGCAACGCCCTTAGCGCTTCTGGAGCATACCAGGTACGCAGATACTCGCTGACCGTCCTTACATCGGTTTCATCAGATGGCGAGCCGAAAAGCGGATAGTCCTTCGGATCGCTTTTCGTCAAGATGTCGTTTGCCTCGGCTCGTAGCACGTCCACGTCGTAATTGCTCGTTTTTACCTTCGACAGCAGACAGTTGAAGGGCGAGACGTCCACACCGACAGCACCGATGCCCAGGCAAGTCGCTTCCACTAAGGTCGTACCAGAGCCTACGAAAGGATCGCAGACCGTCTCAGGTCTGTACTTCCTGAGAAAGACCTCTACAAGCTGGGGTACGAACTTGCCGAGGTAAGGGTGCAGCCTATGTACGTGCTTTGTCCGGATTCTCTCCGGCAAATCCTTCTCACCCCAGTTGAGATTCAGCGATGCCAAGTCAGTGTCGGGCCCGACCAATTCAAAGTCCGTAAACGGCGCCTCTACATACTCCGGGTTCGCGAGGCGCCTCTGACTGCCCTGGCGTATTATCTCCTTACCACGATGCGCACGTTGCAGGGTCTTCGCCGTAGACTTCTCGTTGCCAGTGCTCAACTTTGCCTCCTTGACGCCGTCCGCGGCTTCATTCACGCGCTGCAATACTGGCAACACACGGTCAACTTCTCGATGAAGTTCTCGGTGTTGCCGCCCTCCAGGTCATCATACTCCAGAATCCTAACCCACGCGCTGTGGAATGTCCAGCGCCGCGTTCCCTGCCCGGCGCGGGACTGTGAAGCCCGAGGGCGACTGCGCTACATATGAGCGCGGGCTTCCTGGGCTTCGGGGGATTCGGGGTAGTTCTTCAGGATGGCACGGTAGTGGGCCTGGGCTTCTTCGGTTAGGCCGAGCTCGCGACATGCCTCGGCCGCCTGGATGTGCAGCGCCGG
>JAGHCE010000028.1 GCA_021160625.1 Planctomycetota bacterium
CCAACAAGTAGGGCGGACATTCTTGTCTGCCGTCGCCTACTCCGGGCGGAACATCTGCTGGTCGCCTTCCTCCTGCGGCAGTATATCCGAATGCACAAGGCGAAACGGGTACAGGTAGCAACGCCAGCGGGGGTCGGCCCGGAGGAACTCATACATCCGGGTAATCATCGTGGCCCTGACACCTTTGAGGCTCACCTCGCCGGCGAGGTTCGGGTGAGAAGTGTCGTTCAGGTCGTATAGTTCATCGCAGTTGTCGGTAAGGTTGCAAACGTAAAAATAGTGCTCGGAGGACGACTTTCGCCACTGGATCGCAATTGCCGGGTTCGGTGCAACGTGCCAGAAGGCCTCGTAGAGAAATGTCCTGTCATTCCAGCGATCCTGCGGCACTTTATCCGGCGCCTGGAGAAGTGCCATAAGGCTCCAGCCGTCAAGCCTGGCGTCGGGTATGATGCCGGCCGTTTCAAGGACCGTCGGCGCAATGTCCAGCAGGCAGACCGGCACGTCCACCGAGGCACCGGGGTTGGTGTATCGCGGCGGCTTTACGACCAACGGCACCCTGGCGACCTTCGGATGGCCGTAGACACCCTTGTCGACAAGGGCCTTCTCGCCGTTCATCTCACCGTGGTCCGCTGCGAAAATGATGAGTGCCTCATCATACAAACCCTCGGCCCGAAGCGCCGCGAATACCCTGCCTATGGCCCGGTCGAGCACCTCCATCTGCAGGATGTTGCAAACTATGTACTCGCGCAAGGTCTTCTCGTCGTAAAGGCCGTTGTCCTTGCGGTAGAGTTCGTAGATACGCGGCTCGCCGGGCATCCGCACGAAATCGCAGTCGCGCACCCAGGCAAAACTCCGAGGAACTTGGACCTGCTCGCGGATCTCATCGGCCCTTTCCTCAAGCCCCGCAGGTATCATAAAGGGCTGGTGCGGCCCAAAGAAGTCCACCTGGAGATAGGTCGGTGCGCCGCGGCCGGCGGCAACCGCTGCCCGAATCTTTTCCTCGGCCAGGGTGGCCAGATAGTGCGGATAAGTGGCTTCCTCCGGGAACGGGGTCCCTGTGGGCTGCGTGACGAAGCCGCCGTAACTGTTGCCGAGGGTTTTCCGATCGGGCCTCAGGCCCTGCACGGGATCGTTGTAAACAGGCGCTCTCACCCCAAGGCGGGCAAGATGGGCGACGTACCCCTCGTCGTCCTCCATCGGAGGCGCCCACCTGTTCCAGGCGGCATCGGCCTCGCCGAAGGCCTCGATGAACTTCGCCGCGCCTATGTGGGACTTGCCGCAATGCTTGGCGACGTAGCCTGCAGCGGCAAGGTACTGCGGAAAGATGATGTCCTCGGCCCGCAGCTTCGTATCCCAGCCGTCGTGGGCCCGCTCTTCGTTGGCTAAGATGTAGGGGTACCGGCCGGTCAGATACGAAGCCCGCGAAGGCCCGCACAGCGGCGCGTTGGTAAAGGCATTCGTGAACGCGACACCGTCGGCGCGCAACCGGTCGATGTTCGGGGTCACAACCAAGCCGCTGTTGCTCTCGCCGGGCCGGTGAAATTCCGGCGGCACCATATCAACCGTGATGAAAACTATCGGCGGCCCCTGGTGCTCCCCCTCGGCGCTGAATCCGCCCCAGCCGCGATGAGCATCGACGTAACGGCGTTTCCCCATAGCGATCTTTCTCCCAGACATCCGTCGAGATGCAAAATGTGCCCTGGAAGAACGCAAGTATATGCTATGGTGTTCCCTTTGCAACAAGAGCGCCGGGAGGCTTCGCCCTCTTTCTGCTAAGGGGGCCACGGGCGTTGCCCATGGCAATCATCTGACCTTCCGCGGGCCAGGCTCCCCTCGCCCCTACGTATGATGTGCGTGCCACGGCGGGTCTTGCCCCGCCGTGCGATATTGCAGTTTCCGCATGTGCCAAGGCCCTGCGGTGGCTCCTCAACCGCCTCTAATTATCGGACACCCTCGGTCTTGCCCCGCCGTGTAAGTATTCCGTGTGCGGCAAGCCGCACCTGCGTCGCTGAACACATTCCTTGGGACAATTACGCCGTGCCCGCGTAGCCGATGAGGCCGTTCGATGGCCCTCAACCAGGCGTCAAGCGCTTTAGGACTTTTTCACACACGGGTGCTCGGTAACGTCGCCGTGGCACTTCTTTATCTGCTCGGGCATACAGTCCGAGGGCTTCCCCTTCAGGTTTTCCGGCTTCTGGCAGCCTTCCTTGTCTTCGCACATTACCTATCTTCTTTTCGTCGGTTTTCCCTTTGCGAGAGGTGCCTTTGCGGCGCCGCTGCGAACGGCCAGAAAGGCGTCAACCGTCTTTCTCAAAGCGAGGAACTCTTCCCTGCTAAGGGAATAATGCACAAAATAGCCGTGCTTGTGCGCTGTTACGAGCCCCGCGTCCCTCAAGACCCTCAGGTGCTGCGAAACCGCGCCCTGGGTAATATCAAGCCGGTGAGAAAGTGCCCCTACGCAAAGCGGCCGTTCCCGGAGCATTTCAACGATGCGCAGCCTCGACTCAACTGAAAGCACCTTGAAAACCCTGGCAATCCTCTGGGTCTCGTCCATTTGCAGCCTCGCTTATAGTATCCGCTAATATGCTAATATGTCCCGCTCCCGCCGTCAAGAGGAAGATCTGTTACATTTCCGAGATGGTCTCGATCTCCCGCCTCCGGGACCTGGACATCACGTCATCTTTGTGACTTCAGTTGCACACAACGGCCTCACGCGCCGCACGCAACGGTTGCCACGGATGCGTTTGCGCGAGCATTTTCGCAACGGCGTCGGCTTGTAAGCCTGCGGGGCTCGACACCGGGCACAGGGCATCCGAAGCGGCTCAAAAAAACCGAAAAGATTTCGAAAAAGAGATAGAGTCCTAGAATTTCTGTAGATTGACAAAGGCAAAGGCGAGATTAGCATCTCTGGGGTTGACAAAGACCCTAAGAAAGGAGGTGCCGGTAGGCTGGCCGTAAGAAGGATAGCGATTTGTTGGCTCTTTGGCAAGAGGGATGTTCGGAAGATTCGGATGGGCTGCGGTTTTTGGCTTGTAGCCGTTGGCGTAGCCTTTGCGGTTGTCGGTGTGCTGGTGGAGGTCGGCGCCGAGGGTATGTGAGCGTTCGGCCTTCATGGACTCGTTGAAGAGTATTCTGAATGCCTGGGCGAATCCGTCGAATCCCGCGTCAGAAAGCAGTTCCATTGCGGCCTCGATTGGGTTAGAATCTTTGCGGTGAGGTCATATCATCTCCTTTCTGGCAACGTGAGGGTTTCCAATAAGGAGAACACGGCTGGCCCACCACCGCAAGAGAAAATCCGCCGGGTAGAGGCGAGCTCCGGCTCGCTACGCTCGCCTCCGCTTGCCTCTACCCGATGGCTAATTTACAGAAAGAATGATACACTACCTACCCCCGTAAACTCCAAAACCGAATTTACACACAATGCTTGACGCTATCGGCGTAAGACGCAACTTGACATGGGACAAGTCAGAGCGAGACTTGCAAGGACACTGTTGCGTTGCCGGTAGCGGCAGCGCACAAGGCGACCGTCGCGGCTCTTGCCGCGGAGAGGAATGTCGGTTATGAAGCGCCTGTTTTGGTGGTGCGTGATGGTCAGCGTGGTTTTCTCGCCGGCGGCGGCGCAAGGGGCGGACTGGCCTCAATGGCGGTGCGATGCCGGACGGACGGCAGCCTCAGAAGCTTCCCTGCCGGCTGAGCTTTCACTCGAGTGGGTACGACAGTACAGCGAACGCGTGCCGGTGTGGGAGGACCCGCTAAACCGGGATTTGATGCGTTACGACACGGTCTTCGAACCGGTCGTGGCGGGTGGACGGATGCTCCTGGGCTTCAACGACAGCGACAAGGTCGTTGCGCTCGACACGCGGACCGGCCGGGAGCTGTGGACCTTCTGGACGGACGGCCCAGTGCGACTGCCGTGCGTCGTGTGGGAGGGTAAAGTCTATTTCACGAGCGATGACGGATACCTCTATTGTGTAGGTGCCGTGGAGGGCGACCTCTTGTGGAAGTTCCGCGGCGGGCCGACCGACCAGAAGATAATCGGCAACAGCCGGCTGATATCAATGTGGCCGGCGCGCGGCGGCCCGGTCGTCAAGGACGGCACGGTCTACTTCGCCGCGAGCATCTGGCCGATGATGGGAACTTTCATCTACGCCCTCGACGCCGAGACGGGAAAGATCGTGTGGGAAAACAGTTCGACCGGGGCCGATTACATCAAACAACCGCACAACTCGCCGGCATTCGCGGGCGTGGCGCCGCAGGGGGCGCTGGTGGTGGCGGGCGACAGGCTCCTGGTGCCGGGCGGGCGGAGCGTCCCGGCCTGTTTCGACCGCGCCACCGGCAGGTTCCTTTACTATGAGTTCGCCGCCAACAACAAGACGGGGGGCGCTTTCGTGGCGGCGCTCGGGGGGGTCTTCTTCAACCACCACCGCGAGAAGGTGACGAGCATGTACGGCCTCGCCGACGGAAAGGCCATTCTGCGGTCACTCGGGAAAAACCCCGTGCTGACCGAAACCGTTACGTACGTCTGCCGGAACAACATCACGGCTATTCACACTGAGGGGCTCCTGCGAGAACCCGACAAGTGGAACGGACACATACTCTGGGACCTCCCGGTGGATGGATCGGGCGACCTCATCAAGGCCGGCAAAAGGCTCTACGCGGCCGCCGGCAACGTGATAACGGCGGTTGATACTTCCAGGGGAGGCGGGCGCGGGGAGATTGCGTGGCGGATTAGCGTTGATGGAAAGGTTGAGCGGCTTCTCGCGGCCGATGGGCGTCTGTTCGCGGTGACGCTTGACGGGCGGGTGATGGCCTTTGCCGCCCGGGAGGCGCAACCGCGCTACATCTCAAGCCATCACTGGAGCAGCGCTTCGCCCGCCAAAGAGCGCGAGAAGGCCCAACGCATCCTCGAAGATACGGGCGTCAAGGAAGGATACGCGCTCTATTATGGTGAGGGTGACGCGGAAACACTCAGGGCGCTCCTCAAGGAGAGTCAGCTTCACATCGTGGCCGTGGTCCCCGGAGCAAGCCGAGTGAACACCCTGCGCCATACCTTCGAGCGTGCGGGCTTTGCCGGCCAGCGCATTTCTTTTCTCGAAGGTAGGTTCGCCAGCGTACTGACCCCGCCATACATGGCGTCTCTCACCATCCTGGATGGCGCCGAGATACCGGCAGAGACGGGCGAGAAGCGCTTCAAGCGTCTTCTGAACTCGATGCGCCCCTATGGGGGTAAGGTGTGGGTTCGAACAGGAGGAAACGATGGCGAGGGCCTCTCAGAGCTGCTCAACGAGGCGCAGCAGGCTGGGATGGGGGTGAGAAAAAGCGGGGACATCACGATTATTTCAAGGGACGGAGCGTTGCCGGGCGCTACGGGATGGACGCACAACTACGGCAATATTGCCAACGTCGCCAAGTCTGACGATGCGTTGGTGCGGCTGCCGCTAGGGGTCTTGTGGTTTGGAGGCAATTCGAACCTGGACGTTTTGCCGCGCCACGGCCACGGGCCGCCGGAGCAGGTAGTGGGGGGACGTCTTTTCATAATGGGGATGGGGTGTTTGTCCGCACGGGACGTCTTTACGGGCCGCGTGCTTTGGAAAACCGCACTGCCGGACCTGGGCAACTACGGTGTCTACTACGACGAAAGCTACAAGGATATGCCGACGAGCACGCGCTACAACCAGGAGCATCTACCCGGGGCGAACGTGAGAGGAACGAACTTCGTGGCGACGATGGACCGCGTGTACGTCATTGAGGGCCAAAGATGCCGCGTTCTCGATGCGGCGACCGGAGAGCGCCTGAAGAGCCTGTCACTGCCGCCGGTGGACCCGAAAGCCAAGAGAAAGAGATACCCCGAGTGGGGATACCTTGGGGTCTATAAGGACATTGTCCTGGGTGGGTATGGCTTCGTCGCCTTCTCGGACCTTGTCGGGGCCAAAAAGGCCGAATACAGCGCGAAGACGGATTACGACAAGAGCGCAAGCAGGGGGCTTGTGGCGATAGATCGGCAATCGGGGGAGGTGCTGTGGCGCGTCGATGCCGAGTATGGCTTCATTCACAACGCAATCGCGGTCGGCGGCGGCGCCGTCTACTGCCTTGACAAACTGCCGGTGTACGTGGAGAAGATTCTCAAACGGCGCGGCGTAAGCAACATCGAGCGCGGCCGTCTCGCGGCGTTTGATCTTGCGACGGGCAAGCCGCTTTGGGAGAAGAGGGAGGGCGTATTCGGGACATTCCTGTGTTACTCCAAGGAGCAGGGGATATTGCTCCAGGCGACGCGGCCGTCGCGGGACATGGTCTCCGGCGAAAACGGAGAGCGCATGATCGCCTACAGGGCGTCCGACGGCGAGGTTTTATGGGACAAGAAAGTCGGGTACGACACGTTCCCCATCCCGCACGGGAAGATGATAGTGACAGAGGGAAAGATGCTCGACCTTCTCACCGGCGAAGTGCTCAAGCGGCGAAATCCGCTCACCGGCAGGGAGGAGCGGTGGGTTTGGACCCGCAAGTACGGATGCAACTATCCCACTGCCGCCGAGCACCTTCTGCTCTTTCGCTCCGCGGCGGCGGGATTTTACGATCTCGACGGACGCGGCGGAACGGGAAACTTCGGCGGCTTCAAGTCCGGGTGCACGGCAAACCTGGTCGCTGCGGACGGCGTGTTGAACGCCCCGGACTACACGCGCACGTGTAGCTGCAGCTACCAGAACCAGACGTCGCTGGCGCTGGTGCACATGCCGGAGGTGGAAATCTGGACGTTCAACAACCTGGAGGCGGCCGATGCGCCCCTGCGCCGCGTGGGGATCAACTTCGGCGCGCCGGGAGACCGGATGGATGAAGCTGGAACGCTCTGGCTCGACTTCCCCAGCGTGGGGGGGCCGTCGCCTGAGATAGAGATCGAGGTGGCGGGCGAAAAACTGGAGTGGTTCCGGCATCATTCATCGAGGATCGCCGGCGGCGGGCGCGAATGGATTTCTGCGTCGGGAGCGCGGGGGGTGGAGTCAGTCGAGATAGATTTGTCAAAAGAAGAAAAGACAGAGCGGGCCTACACGGTTCGTCTCTATTTTGCGGAACCGGAGGAAACGGCACAGGGAGAGCGCTCTTTCGATGTATTACTGGATGGGGAAAGGGTGCTGGAGAACTTCGACATCGTAAGGGATGCGGGGGGAACCCGGCGGACGATCGTCAAGGAGTTCAACAGCGTGATGGTGAAAAACCGGTTGGCAATCACATTCCAGCGCACGGCGCACTCCACGAAGGTGCCGCTTATCTGCGGTGTAGAAGTGGCCGCCGAGGGATGGTGAGTATCGGGGAGCAAAAGACCCGGAAGATGAATATGGAGAATCACAGCGGCGAGAGGCGGCGCCCGGGCCGCATTGGCGTGGCCGTATGTGTGCTTGTCTTTATGGCGTCTTTGAAAGCCGCTGCATGTGGTGTGCCGGTTTTTGAGTATTCGATGGCCTTCTGGCATGCGGATGCGTACGAGGCGGTTGTCTTTCTCAATGGCGAGCCGACAGCGCAGGTGAAGGCGCTTCTGGATGAGCTCCGAGGGAAAGGGGTGGATGGGGAAGGCGTTGCAAAGCTGCGGATCGTGGTGGTTGATGTTAATGCAACGCCAAATGCGGCGCTGGGGGCGGCTTGGGAAAAGGCAGGCGGCAAGCTGCCGTGGATGAAGCTGGCTTATCCGGCGGTTTCAGGGATGCCCATCCGCAGCACCATTCCCGTTCAGACGGTGTGGGAGGGGCCGTTCACCCGGGCGAACATCGCCGTGGTGCTGGATAGCCCTTGCCGAAGAGAAGTTGCCGGGCGGCTTGCGGCGGGGGAGGCGGCCGTATGGGTGCTTCTCGAGTCGGGGGAAAAACAGAAGGATGATGCGGCGGCCTCGACGCTGGCGGGTGGGATCGCGACGGCCGAGGAGAATCTGAGGTTTGTCCGCGCGGGCGAGTCATCTGAGGAGATACGCCCTAGTTATTCAATGCTCAGAGTGTCGCGGGATGACCCGGACGAGGATGTATTTGTCGAGATTCTTCTCAAGAGCGAGACCGACCTGGTTGAGCACGACGAGCCGATGGCCTTCGTAGTCTTCGGGCGGGGGCGGGTGCTGTACGCGCTGGTGGGAGCGGGAATCGGTGGGGACAACATACGGGAGGCCTGCGAGGCGGTAATCGGCGAGTGCACGTGCGAGATCAAGGCGGAAAACCCGGGGACCGACGTCCTGATGGCGGCTAATTGGCAGGAAGCCGCACAGAAGCTGCGCAAACAGTTTGGCGAGTACGGGGTGTCGACGGGGCTCTCCGGCCAGGCGGCCCTGCCGGGGCTTTCCACTGCTGCGGTGACGGCGGCGGCGCGCGACGCGCAGGAGCAAGACGCTTCCAACGTGGAAGGCGTGGGGGAACTCTCGCGAAATCTAATCATTCTTGCGCTTGTGGTCGCGGTGCTTGTGGCGGTGGTATCGCTCTGGCTGGCCGCGAAAAAGAGCGGCCGTTCGGAGGGCACATAGGTGAGGGTGACGCGGCTTATCCGAAAAGAAATTGCCTACAGAAAGCTCGACTTCGTCCTTGCGGTTTCAGGCGTGGCGGTTGCGGTCGCATGCGTTGTTGCGGTCATGACGCTTCTGGAGGGGCACGACGTGCGGCTGGCCGAGCTGGCGGAGGCAAGGGAGCAGGAGACGCTTTCGCTGATGCGGGAGGTTCAGGATGATTACCGTGTTATTATGAAGGAGCTCGGGTACAACCTGCTTATCCTCCACAAGGATGAGGACAAACTTGAGTTTCTGGCACGAGGGTACGCATCGCGGTCCATGCCGGAGAGCTTCATCGACGACCTGGCGGCGTCGAACATCGTCCTCATAAGACACCTCCTGCCGATGATCCAGCAAAAGGTGAAGTGGCCGGAGCGCCAAGACACGGAGATCGTGCTCGTCGGCGTGAGGGGAGAGGTGCCGTTTACCGAGCGGGCGCCGAAGGAGCCGATGATGGATCCGGTGCAACCCGGCATGATGCGCCTCGGCAACGCGCTTGCGGAAAACTTCAGGATAAAAGAGGGGGACGTCGTCGGCCTTATGGGCAAGGCCTTTCGCGTGGCGCGTGTGCACGAGCGCCGTGGCAACGTCGATGACATAACGGTGTGGGTGCATCTGAGCGAAGGGCAGGAACTCTTGGGGAAGCCGGGAGAGATAAACGCGATAATGGCGCTCAGCTGCATATGCGTGGAGGGGGATCTGCCGGCGATAACCGCGGCGATACAACAGGCACTGCCGGAGACGCAGGTTATTGAGCTTTCGAGGCGGGCGGCTGTGAGGCTCAAGGCACGTAAGAAGGCGGCGGCCCTCGGCGGGGAGACGGCCGAGGGAGAGAGCCGGTATCACGCTCGAACGAAGCGAGAGCGCGAGGCGCTTGCGGCATGGCTCGTGCCGCTGGTAGTGCTGGGGTGCGGCGTATGGGTGGGGCTGCTGATGCTCGCCAACGTGCGGGAACGCAGAGGGGAGATCGCGGTTCTCCGGGCCGTGGGGAGCGGGTCGGTAAAGATCGTGGCCCTCTTCCTGGGGCGCGGTATCCCCGTTGGTGTGACGGGGGCCCTCGTGGGATACGTGGCCGGTTTTGCGCTTGGCGCACTGTGGCTGCGGGCGGAGCAAACGCCGGCGGCCGGGCTTTTCAACTGGCGGCTCCCGGCGGGGGTTCTGGTCGTGGTACCGCTTTTGGTGTGTCTGGTGAATTGGATTCCCGCGGTCATGGCGGCGCAGCAGGATCCGGCGGAAATCCTGAGAAAGGAATAGTCGGCTGTGCTTCGGTTGGAACATGTCTGGAAGACTTACCCGCGCGCCCAGGGCGAGGTGCGGGCCCTGGCGGACGTCTCACTCGAGGCACATCCGGGCGAATTCATCGCGGTGCGGGGCAAGAGCGGCTGCGGAAAGACGACGCTGCTGCTCGCCGCGGGAGGACTCTTG
Organism: Planctomycetota bacterium; assembly: GCA_021160625.1. Lineage (GTDB taxonomy): Bacteria > Planctomycetota > DG-23 > SLPQ01 > SLPQ01 > JAGHCE01. Next base: position 9,941 of record JAGHCE010000028.1, read on the forward strand.
CGGCCTGAGGAGGGGAACGTGGTAGTCGATGGAGAGGACTGCTACGGTCTCAGC
>JAGHCE010000004.1 GCA_021160625.1 Planctomycetota bacterium
CCGGTTTCAAAGGCGACGAGCTTGAGCGGTGCGTGCCCCTGGTCGTGGTACATCGCCACGACTATGCCGAACTCGCCGCGCCTGGCCCGGTAAAAGGCGGTGTCGGCCGGCACGGGGCCCTCGCAGTCTATGCCCTTTTCCCGCGCGGCCTCGATGGCGGGGACGATTTTTTCCTCCTCCTCCGAGCCGAGGATACCCGCCTCTCCCGCGTGGGGATTGAGGCCGCAGACGGCGATCCTCTTGCCCTCTTCACCCAGGAGGGCCAGCGCCTCGGCCGCAAGCTCGATTGTCTCACACACCCGCCGCTTCGTCACCGCCTCAGGCACCTTGGAGAGCGGTATGTGGGCCGTCACGAACATCGCCCGCAGCTCGCCCGCGACGAGCGTCATCGCGTATCTGTGGGTCCCGGCCGTCGCGGCCAGCATATCGGTGTGCCCGGCAAAGGGGCTTCCCGCCGCGCGGATGGCCTCCTTCGATATCGGCGCGGTCACAAGCGCCGCCACGCGCCCGGCGAGCGCGTCCTTCGCCGCGGCCTCGATGTAGTCAAGGGCGGCGCGGCCGGCCTTTGCGCAGACCTTCCCGAACGGGAAATCGGCGCCGACATTGTCGAAGTCGATTACCTCGAGGCGGGCAAAAACGCCGGCGGCTCGGGAGGCATCGTCAACGGGGACAATCTCCAGCGGCAGTACAAGGGCCTCGGCCAGCGCCCTCAACCGGGCCAGGTCGCCATAGACGACCGGCATTGCACCCTGCCAGAGTCCGTCGTCACAGAAGGCCTTGAGGACGACCTCAGGCCCGATACCGCAAGGGTCGCCCATCGTGACGGCGATTACGGGTTTCTCTTTTTCCACGGTCTGCTCCGCGGTTGCGGGGATAGCCGCCCGGAATGTTCACACGAGGGTCTCTCGCGGTACGCCGCGACCGGGCGCCGGCATCCCCTTGTAAAAAAACGGGCGGTCCCTGGAGATGCGGCGACCGCCCGCAAGCATTGCCCTCAACGAAAAGCCGGGTACCCGGCCTCAGAGTTTCGCGAGGCGCTTTTGCGCTTCGCGTTTGCCTACCGAACGCAGCTGTCGGATCAGTTTCAATGTACCCGCACGCGGCTTTGCGCGGCCGGCCTCCCACTGCCAAACAGAGTTGCTGCTGACATTCAGGAGCTTGGAAAGCTCGCCCTGGGTTACGCCCAGTTTTTTCCGCAGGCTCCTCAATGACGTCGACGAAAAGCGAAGCTTCCTTTTGTCCACCTTGCGCCTCGAGCCGCCGACCGGGCGAGCGCTCTTTGCAGCGGAGCGTACGCCGCCGGCCTCAAGCGCCGCCAGCCGTTTTTCCATCCGCTCGAGTTGCCGAGCGATTCGTTTTACCTCGACGAATACCCGCTCCTCGTGAAGTTCCTTCGACACCGCACGCCCGATTTCGGTCTTAATGACCTGTGCAATGGTCGCCATAAAAACGCCTCCTTTCCACACCACCAGATTTACCCGGAATACCGAAACCGCCTTTCACACTTCAAGGTTGCCTCAATCGAAAAAGAGAGAAACCGTAATCTCTATAACCTAATTACATACCAAAAGGCCGTCATTTCTGCAAGCCAAAAAAACACCAAAAAAACATTGCAGTATTACAATGATTATTCCAGCCGTGCCGGCGCCGACCCGAAAGCGCCAGCGCGCCGACATCCTCACCCTGGCCTTTTCACGCGCGCCGCCGGTGCCAACGGGGCTCATTACTGCGCTTGCCGTGCACCCGGCCCGGTGCGCCGCCAATTTGCCCTTTACAGCCGGGTGCGCCCGCTTATTATGAATTCCCGCGCGAAAAGTGCGCCTTCTTCCAGGACAATGACCGCAGGGGAATCCGTTATGCCGCTTTGTACAGTGCAGTTTTCTTCGGAGTCGCTTCAGAAGGCCGCAGCGATGAGCATCATCCTGCCGGACCCCTCCATCAAGGGCCCCTATGCCGTTTTGTATCAGCTTCACGGCCTTTCCGACGACTACAGCGGCTGGATGCGGCGGACTTCGATTGAGCGTTACGTTATGGACCTGCCGTTGGTGGTGGTGATGCCGGACGGCGGAAGGGGCTGGTATATTGACGCAGCCGAGGGTGACGCATACGAGTCGCACATTATGAAGGACACCGTCGGCTTCGTGGAGAAATTCTTCCCCGTAAGCAAGAAGCGCGAGGCGCGTGCCATCGGCGGCCTGTCGATGGGAGGCTACGGCGCAATGAAGCTGGCGCTTGAGTTCGCAGGCAGTTTCGCCTCTGTCGCGGCGCATTCTGGCGCTCTTGCCCACGGCCACGATCCGGACCTTACATCAGGCCCGGAATTCAAACGCATATTCGGCGAAAAACCCACCGGCGGGACCAATGACATCTTTGCCCTTGCTGAGAAACTCAAACCCTCGCAGGCACCCGCCATCCGGTTCGACTGCGGCGCCTCGGACGGTCTCGTCACGGCAAACCGCCGCTTTCACCGTCACCTGGCCCGCCTCGGGATAAAGCACACATACCGCGAGTACCCCGGTGCGCATAACTGGATCTATTGGGACGAGCACTTCCAGAAGGCCCTCAGGTTCCATCGTAGGAACCTTGGTATATGAAACTGGTCGGGTTCAGGCCGCCGCCTGACGGCGACCGAGGAGAGGAGTGGTATTATGAGAATTAGAGTCGCTCTTGGAGCAATCGTTATCCTGGTGTCGGCGGTGCTGCCTCTTTTTGCAGCCGAGAACGCCACCGAGGTCACACGTTTGGACTTCTATCCCAACTTTGAGACGCTTTCGGTTTATGCGTACTACTCCGGAGATGCAAATTCGGACAACCAGACGCTCTTGGAATACAGGCAGGCGGACGGCCAGTGGCGCCGGGGGCACCCGCTGACCCGGATTTACGACAACCAGTGGACGGGCTCGATTTTCCACCTGAGGCCCGCAACCGCCTACGAAGTGCGCGTCACGTTCTCTGACCCCGACGGCGTCAGCAGCGAGGTCCTCACCGGCACGGTCACGACGCGCGACGACAAGTGGCCCGTCGGCGCGGGTAAAACCATCCACGTCGCCCCCGGCGGTACGGGTGAAGGTTCCGAGGCGAGCCCCCTGGGCACCATCCAGGCGGCGGTCAACCAGGCAGAGCCGGGCGACACGGTTCTGGTCGCGCCCGGCGTATACCGCGAATCCCTCATCGTAAAGAAGAGCGGAAAGCCGGACGCCTGCATCTGCATCAAGGGCGAGCCCGGCGCGGTCCTCGACGGTTCCGACGCGGGCTTTCTCGACCGCGAAGGGCCGTACCGCTGGTCGAATGCCACAATCGGCGGACGCACCAATCCCCGCGACTACGTGGCAGATTGCGACTGGCGGGTGGACTACCTGGCGATGGACGACCAGAAGCTCTACGGGTACGACAGCCTCGAAGATATGCTGCTGTGCCGCAGCGGCCCTCCGGGCGGCTGGTACCAGGACGTCAAGAATTCCAAGATCTACGTCCACGTCACGAGGGCCTACTGCGGCCCGAACCAAGCGAAAACCGTTGTTTCGCGGCTCTCAACGGGCATCCTGCTCGACGGCTGCCGGTACGTTGTGGTAGACGGGCTCGAGGTGCGCTACTTCGGCATCTTCGGGATCGACGTCAAAGGCTCGGACAATGTCATCCAGAACTGCCTCATCCATCACCACAATGTGGGCATCAACATCAACGACAAGAAGGTCAACAACACGACTATCCAGGACTGCGAGGTCTTCCAGACGTCCGTGTGGCGCTGGCCGTGGCAGCTGACCAAGCACACGCGCTACGAGGTGGACAACATCGGCGCGAGAGCCGGCCGAGGAACGGTCATCCGCAGGAACACCGTCCACGGCTCTTTCGACGGCATCGGCCTGTCCGTATGGGACACGCTCAATGAACCGGGCTGGATCCAGGATACCGACATCAACGACAACCACATTTACAACTGCGGCGACGACGGCTGCGAACCGGAAGGCACCTGCACGAATCTCAGGTTCTGGAACAACCGCATCCACGACTGCCTGATGGTCCAGTCGCTTGCGCCCATCACCGTCGGCCCCGCCTACCTCGTCAATGAAACCTACTGGAATCCCTGGATCGGCGTGCTCAAGATAAAGGTGAGCACCTCCGGCGTGATATACCTCTACAACTGCACCTTTCACGCGGGCGGCTATCGCCAGTCCGTCTGGGACTACGGAGGCAAGTGGTACAACCTCCACTTCCGCAACTGCGCCTTCTACGGCACCAATTATGTTTTCTCAGATAACGGCCCCTCCAAGGAAGGCACGGTTACCTTCGACTACGACCTGCTCTTCACGACCAATCCCGGGTACTTCGTCGGCTGGGAGAACAAAAAATACAGCAATATCCGGGAGCTTCAGAAGGCCGGCTACGAACGCCACGGCATTTCCGCCGATCCGATGTTTACGGCCCCTGAAAAGGGTGATTTCCGGCCCCTGCCGGGAAGCCCTCTCATCGACGCCGGCGTCCATATTCCCGGTATAAACGACGACTATGAAGGCACGGCGCCCGACATCGGCTCTAAGGAGTACCACAAGTAGCCTGTGCGAAACGCCGGCGTGTCCCGGTTGGTAATATGCCACTGGCGGCCCTCCACGGCGGGTGAATTTGCCCACCAGTTGGGGGCTTTGTCCCCTCTTTGCTAAGAGCGCCGCGCGCATTGCGCGCGGCGATCATCTGGCCTTCCGCGGGCGAGGCAGTGCCTTGTCCCTACGAATGGCAATGTGGCACTGGTGGCTTGCCCACCAGTGATACCGGAGAGAGTGAAGGTGGAAAAACATCCCGAGAAGCACACACCGTTTTTCGTGGTACTGGAAGCGTTGCAGGAGAGTGACGGCTGTGCGCTGTGTCAGCTGGAAGCGCAGGCCGTGCATCAGTATCTCGATACGCTCCTCTATGAAAACGTAACTAACGCCGGCGTGCGCAGGAAACTTGTGCGATCACGGGGTTTTTGCCATCGCCACGCGTGCGAGGTGCTGGCTTTCAGCAAGGGGCTGGGCACGGGGCTCATATACCAGGACCAGCTGCGGGTCTTCTTGCGGTTCCTCGGCGGCATCGATCGCCGGCCGGAAGGCCTTTTCCCGGCAAGCGCTCCTGGGCGCTGGGGGCGCCACGCAGAGTGCCCCGCATGCAGGATACAAGAGGAAAGCCGGCGGCGCTACGTGCGGGTCCTCGCCCGCAGCCTGGGTGAGGCGGAGATGACCAAGGCCTTTGAGGACTCCGCCGGTCTGTGCGTGCCGCATTTCCTTCTGGTGTGGCAGGCGGCCAGGGGAGTAAAGTTACGGCAACGTATCAGGGAAGCGCAGCAGGCAAAGATGTCCGGGCTCCTGAAAGAGTTGGAGGAGTTCTGTCGCAAGCAGGACTACCGGTTCAAGGATGAGCCCTTCGGTGCCGAGGCGAATTCGTGGATTCGCGCGGTGCGGATGATGGTGGGCTGGGAGGCGACGGGCCTGGTATAGTGCCGACGGAAACCGGCTGACCCGGCGTGACCGATGGTATCATCCCGGATGTGTCATCCTTCGGGCGAGGCTCAGTCCAGGCGGAAGAGGCTTGCGACGATGGCGATGATGAGGACGATGCCGACGACGACAAGCGCCGCGGCGGCGAAAGCCGCGCTGAGGAAAACCAGCGGCACGATGGCCAG
>JAGHCE010000232.1 GCA_021160625.1 Planctomycetota bacterium
CCTTGATGCGGTCCATTCTGAAAATCCTGCGCGCCTTGCGAAAACGGCAGAACCCGGCAAGGTACCACAATCCATCCACGTCCACTATTGCGGCCGGTTCCACAACACGGACGGTGAGGGCATCCTGCATACGGCTATAGTAGGCTATCTCAACGGCCCTGGATTCTTCGAGCGCCCGGCGCAGAACGGTGGTCTTGTGGTTTTCCAGGGGCGGCTGCGCACCTGCGTCGCCGTGTCCCAGAAGCGAGTCCATCTTTTTTCCAAGGGAGGTCGCCGCTTCGGCGAAGACGCCGGGTGAGCGGCGAATGAAATCCTCAATCATCACCTTGAGACTTACGGCCTCCGGCACCGTCAGCGAAAGCGGCCGCCGCAGGAAGTCCGCGTTTATCACCGTGACGCGGTCGGCTTCCACCCAGGCCGTGATATAGTCGGAAGGCCCGTACGGCGGCACACCCCACATAAGCAGCTCATCCAGGGCCGAGAGCAATTTCCGCCGGCTCAGGCCGAATACGTCACACACGGTTTCCGTACGGATCTCCGGATGGTTTGCAAGGAACCCGGCCAGGTTCACCAAGAGCCTCAGATGCCGCGCTCTCTTTTCATTTATGCGAGCCATGAGTCGCGGATTCTCCTCACAAACTCACGGTAGCCGACGACAATGCCTTCCGGCGAGAGAACCCTGACATGCGCGCCCAGGGTAAAGAGCCACTTGTAGAGACCCCTCTCGTTGCTGACCTTAAACTCAACAGTACCCTTCGGCTTGCCGCGCTTGTAGAGGATGATCGGTTTCATTTCCTCGGCAAGCCATGTCCCAATCTCGTCAAGCTGGACCCGGACAGTCACCGGCCTTTCCATAGACAATTCCCAGGGATTGCGGCAGACGTAGTCCTGGATTTTGAAATCCGGCGGTATCTCGAACTCGCCTGTTGCAGCCGGGCTGGCAAACCTTGCCCTGCGGCTTATCCTGTTGACGCGAAACACCCTGATGTCCCCGGCCGTGAGGCACCGGCCGACCAGGTACCACACGCCCCTGTAGAACTTGAGGCCGTAGGGCTCCACCACTCGGAACCCGGAATTGTCGCGGTATATGCTGTAATAGGTGAACTGAACTCGTCGCCGTCTCTCGGCGGCCTCGGCCAGTATCTCCAGGTTCGCCGCGAAGCTCGTTCCGGTTGAGCGCTTGCGCATACGGATCACCATGCGGCGGGCGGGGTCTTCGGTCTGCCGAACGGCACACATCGTGAGCAGCTTCTGGCAGGCGCTCGAGAGGTTGTCGTGGATGAGGCCGCCCTGCCGGCGCCCGCCCGCCGCCAGGGCCAGCAGGAGGTTGCCCTCCGAGTCGCTCAGATGGATGTCACCCATATAGGCGGCGGGTTTCGGAATTATGTATCCGCCGCCGCCTGCGCCGTCGTCCTCGACATAGACAATGTCTATGCCCAGTGCCCGCAGCGTTGCCTTGTCGCGCTCGAAGCGCCTGTTGATCGTGCGGTTTGACGTTCGGCGGTCGTTGTATCCTTCGACGTTTTGCTTTATCTGCGAAAACGGCACAACGCTGCGGGATTGCAGCAGGTATGCCAGAAGATTGAGCACCCTTTCATTCTTGTGAATGGGCGTCTTCATTATGCTTTAGAAGTCTCCTCGGTCTCGGCACCGGTGATAATGACTCTCACATCTTCCGGACCCGTGACCTGGCCCGCCGGCAGGATGACGCCGCCGGAGACCGTGTACCTGATAACCGCTTCCACCGGAACATCCAGTTCCATCACGTCGTCTCGGGGAACCTGAACGCAGTACCCCGTAAACGGCGTCGGCGAAGATGGTATGAAAAACGTGACTATATCCCGGCCGGTCTGTTCCCGGATGCTCTTAAACCCGTTGCCCGTGATGAATCCGATTGAGTAAACGCCTTTGCGCGGGTATTCGATGAGACCCGCCCGCTTGAAATGTATCTCGTGCTCACCGAAAACGAAGTCGGTGACCTGTTTGACCGAAGGGTAAATCGACCTTATGACCGGAAAGCTGAACACCCTCTTCTCGACGGCTCCCCAGATTTTCCGCCCGATGTAGGATGCCAGAAACAGCCCGACGAAAACCGCCAGGACAAAAGCAATCACAAGCGCAAGCAGCGTCCCCAGGATGGGCGAAAGCGTGTCTCTAACGGCCTCGTACTGCCCGCCGGCTTGGTACTGCTCGGGGGTAGCCCAATCCAGGACCTCAGCTACGACGCCGGTCAGGACGACACCCGCGGTGTTGGAAACGAATTCGTAGGCCTTGACGAGGATGAAGACCGTCAGCATCGTCGGCAGAAGCGCTGCGAGGCCCTTTAGAAACGCCCGTTTTGTCACGCTGTGCGCCACGAAAGCGCCCCTCCCTTGCCCTGCTACATCATCGAGTTGTAAATCTGCTGAACATAGCGCGCGTACAGCGACACGATATAGTAGGCGAGCAATACCACAATGCCCAGGTAAATCGCCCAGGCAATCCCGCTGACCAGGCGATTCATCGATATATCAGCGTCCTCCCGGTAGTGCACGGCGACCCGCTGGAGGCTCTCGGAAACCTTGCCCGACTCCTCGGCGATCTCCACGACGTTGATGAAGTCCTCCGGGAAAAGCCGTGTCCGGACCAGCGCCGGCGTCAGCTGCATACCCTCTTCTATCCGGGCGGAGGCTTTCTCCAGCACCCAGGCGGCGTAACCGTTGCCGGTGGCCTCGCCCGACTCCCTGACGGCCTCCGCCAGGGGTATGGCGCTGCCCGTCATAAGCCCCATCGAAAACGCAAACCGGGCCAGCATCGTCTTCTTGAAAGGCCAGCAAAAGGGCGGCACAAAGATGAGAAAGGCATCCGTTATCGACCTGCCCCAGAACAAAAGCCTCGCCGCCAAAATAATCCCTACGACTGCCCCTATCTTCGCTATGTCCATCAGGAAAGTCTTCAGAAAAATGACTTCGAGACGGCTCCAATCAACGCCCGATCCAGTCAACGACGCGTAGAAGGCCGTTATCACCGAGTGTACGACGACGGCGCCGACCAGCATAAAAGCGGGATAGACGAGGCGCCAAAGGAACCGGCTCCGCATCGCTACCTGTTCCTCGAGATACTGCGCCAGATGTGCGTAAACCTCCGCAAGCGTGCCCGACTCCTCCCCCACCTTCGTCATCCGCAGGAATATCTGCGGATAGAGGTTCCCTTCCTTCGAGAACGCCTCATAGAGGCTGTCGCCGTCGTCTATTCGCGCGCTTACACGTTTGAGGCTTGCGGACGTCCGGTGGTCCCTGGCCGACGATGCCAGTGATTCCAACGCCCTGCGGATATCGACGAAGGAATCCTGGTACGTGGCCATCCGCCGGGTCAGCCTCGCCACCGACTTGAGACTAAGCTTCATTCGAAGGACTCCTCCTCGTCGTCCGGGGGGCTTGACCCGGGGGCATTGTACTCGAAACCGGCCCTCGCCACGACCGCGCCGTAAACGCTTCCCACGCCGGCTCGTTTTAGCGCACGGGCCGCCTCGGAAAGCGTCGCACCCGTCGTCATTATATCGTCCACGAGGAGCACAGTCTCCAAGTTCCCGCCAGGCGCCGCCTTGAATGCCCCTTTTACATTACGCATACGTGCGGTTTTCGAAAGGCCCACCTGGCTCCGGGTCGCCCTTGCACGCTTGAGCAGCCCCGGCCTGTGCACAATGCCGAGGGCCCCGGCCGTGTACTGTGCCAGAATCTGACCCTGGTCGAAGCCCCTGTTATTCCTGCGCCCTCGATGGAGCGGCACACCGACAACCGCGTCAAACGCGGCGTCGAGCCAGCTCCTGCGCACCGCCCCTGCCACGAGCATCCCGAAGGTCCGCGCTAAGTACTGTTTCCCGTTGAACTTGAAGTCAATGAGCCGTTCGCGCAGGGGTTCGGTGTAAAACCCGAACGCCGTCGCGGCGTCCATCGCCAGCGACATATTGCGGCAATTCGGGCACTTGGCGGCGTATCTGGCCATCGGCGCGCCGCACTTTGCGCAATAGTGCCCTTCGGGAAGCGCTATCTGCATCCTGCACTCGTCGCACACGTCTGCTTCGCTTTCACAAGGCACCAGCCTGCCGCAGACTATGCAGAATCGAGGCAGGAAGACATCCGCAAGCGCCCTGGCCGCCGTCCTGGCTGCCGAGGCGAGTCCGCGCCGCTTCCGCACGGCCGGTGACGCAGCCACGGCAACCTCACAGGGCCTCATTTCCTCTTCGATGTCGTCCACAGCGGCAGTATACACCCGCATTTGCCGAAATCAATATGACAGGACACCCGACCAGATGGCCGGAGGCGTTGGGTAGCGAGAGTCCGACGGGCAACCTCGTATGCGCCAGGCATTGCCTCGAACGCGACGGATCATATAATTGAACAGCGTCACAGGAGGAATCATCAATGGATTTCAATCTTTCCGGAAAGGGCCGGCGGGCGCTGCCGCAGCCCGTCACGTACCTTATGAACAAGGGGGCCTCCGGCGACTTCGTGTCGCTGGCCGCCGGGCTTGTGGACTCCGAGACGCTTCCCGCCGAGGAAGTCCGCGATCTCATCTCCGGTTTGTTAAGCGAGCGCGGCCACGAACCGCTCCAGTACGGCATCAATGCGGGACTTGCCAGCCTCAGGGAAAAGGTCCGCTCGCGTGTGGCCGGCCAGGACTCTACGTCCGCCGCCGACATCCCCCTCGAACGCGTCGTCCTGTCAACCGGTTCGCAGCAGATGCTTTATATACTCACCGAGATAATGGTCGATCCGGGCGACATCGTGATCACAAGCGCCCCGTCGTACTTCGTCTACCTGGGCACCCTGCAGACGGCCGGCGCGAGGATTGTCACGATCCCATCTGACCGTGACGGTATGCGTGTCGATCTCCTGGCGGAGGCCCTCGAAAAAATCGAAGCGGCCGGCCAGGCCGATCGCCTCAAAATCGTCTATGTGACCACGTACTTCCAGAATCCTTCGGGCGTATCGCTCAGCATCGAAAGGCGAAAGGCCCTGCTTGACACGATGGCCTCATTTACCTCGATGCGGCCGTTGGTCATCGAGGACGCCGCGTACAGGGAGCTCGGTTTCTCCGGCGCCGACAAGCCCTCGATGTGGAGTTTCGACGATGGCGGCCGTAACGTCGCCTACCTCGGCACGTTTTCCAAGCCGTTCTCGCCGGGCTTTCGAACCGGCTTCGCTTTTCTGCCCGAAAATCTCGTCGAGAAAGTGGAAATCGTGAAGGGCAATCACGACTTCGGCTCGGCCAACTTCAACCAGCACGTGATCGACGCTTTCCTCGAACGCGGCCTCTACGACAAGCATCTCTCAAAGATTCGTGAGACCTACCGCGCCAAGTGCCTTGCTATGTGCGAGGCAATCGACCGCGAGATGGGAGAGAGCCTGTCCTACATGCGTCCCGAAGGGGGCCTCTACGTGTGGGGAGATCTCGGCGAGATCGACACGGATATGCAAGGGGTATTCTTCGAGCGCTGTCTCGAAGAGGGCGTCCTCTACGTGCCGGGGATCCTGTGCTACGGCGAACCGGAAAGCGCCCCGCGCAGCAAGCTGCGCCTGAGTTTCGGGCCTGCCTGTGCCGAAGAGATAACCGAGGGCATCAAGCGCCTCTCGAAGGCCATTTCAAGTGTCGGCTCTTCACGCTGAAGGAGACGCCCCTTGAGAACCGGTTTCCCAAGAACCATCATCAAGTACATAACCGGCCAAATGACCAGGGCCTTTCTTATGACGCTTTCGATAGTCACGGTATTGTGGGTATTCGTATTCACGCTGCAGCTGGTGAGGCACCGGATCATCGGCCCGAAGCAGTTGCTCTTCGTCATCCCGCTGCTGACGGTGGTTTCGCTGTCCTACACGCTGCCGATAGCGGTCCTTTTCGGCGTCAGCGTCGCCTACGGCCGTATGTCCACCGAAAACGAGATACGGGCTATGGCCTGGAACGGCGTGCACCTGGGGTGGGCGATGCTTCCGGCGGCCGGCGTGGCTCTCGTGGCGACGGCGCTTTCGCTTTACGTGAACACCTACGTCGCGCCTGCGGCCCTGCGCACACGAGACAGGGTCGTCGCGGTCCACGTTATCGACGCCGTGGATCGCAACCTCCTTCACGCGGCCCGTTCACAGGAACCCCTTGAGCTCGACTCGGTCAGGACCAGCGTCTATCTCAAGGGCTACGACCGCCCCACCCATACTATGAAGGGCGTCACCATCATCGTGGCCGACGACAAGTGGCACAGCACGCGAAGGATAGACGCCGATTCGGCCAGGATAGTCGACGGCAAGGTCCCCGGCGCCCTGGAATTCCGGCCCGACGCCGACAGGCCCGAGTCCAAAAGGCAGTTCGTGACATTCGTCTTTGCCAACGGGTACATAACGAGGTTCAACCCGGAGTCGAAAATGGCTCTCCGGGACCGCGCCGTGATCCCGTCGGTGGCCATAGATATCTCCGAGGATGTTGACCGAGTCGACTTCAAGAGCCTGTCGCTGGGCAAGCTGGCCGAGTTCGCCAGGACGGCCCACAAGCAGTCCCAGCGCAACAAGGCCGGCACGCTTGTGTACCAACGCATCGCACTGGGGCTTAGCCCCCTCTTTTTCGCGCTGGTGGCCGCGCCTATGGCTATGGTGGCCCGGTGGAAACACACGCTTACCGCCTTTCTGCCGTCGCTGTGTATGGCGGTGGTGGTATATTATCCGCTCGTGATGTGGGCGAAGGTGCAGGGCGAGGCGGGCAGCCTTGACCCCCTGTACGGGATGTTCGCCGGAAACGCCGTGATGCTCGTCATAAGCGTTGTTCTCATCCTGGTCGTTCTGCGAAGGTAGTCTATGATCCTGCGAATATCCGACAGGTACATAATACGCTCATTCCTGTTCTCGCTGGTGATCTGCGCGGCGGCGCTGGTGAGCCTGTTTATGGTGGTCGACACCTTCAGCAACCTCTCGCACCTCGTGGAAAGGTGGCGCACAACCGGCAAGCCGGTCACAACGTTCGTCCTGATGATCCTGGAGATGAACGCCACGAGGCTGCCGCTGGTGCTCTATGAGCTCATTCCCGTCCTGACGCTCGCCGCCGCGATGTTTACCGTCGTGGCGCTCAAGCGCGCAAACGAGCTGACGCCGCTTTTAGCGTCAGGGGTCAGTATGTACCGCGTCCTGTGGCCGCTCTTTCTTATGGCGATCGTCCTGGCCCTCGTCCAGATCGTCGACAAGGAAATCCTCATCCCGAAATACGCCGACAACATCTACAACTGGGACCGCCTGAGGGAAGACGCCACTCGCCGCGAGCGCAAGATCGCTATGCTCGAAGACAGCTACGGCAACGTGCTCTTCGCCGCCAGGTACAAGGTCTCCGAAAAGGAGCAGCTCAGCGCCCACCTCACCCGGTATTACACCGGGATGCTCGTGCCTCGGCCGATGATCATCGTCACCGCCGAGCGCGTCACGTGGAGCCAGAGCCCGCCCGGGTGGCGCTACCTGGACGGGACGAGCATCAGGTTCGACCGCAGCGGCGCCATCCTCTCGCAGGAGCGTTTGCCGGACGAGGGGCTCTTTGTACCGCTCCTTAGCGGTGTGAAGGCTCGAGATCTCGATGAGTTCGAACTCGTCACCGACGCCACCCCCGTCAAGATAGAGACCGAGGAGGTCGATATCTTTTACCAGCCGAGCCTCTACCTTCTCCAATATGTCCACGACCACGGCCTGCGCACCGACATAGCCCTCGACCTCAACAAGCGAATGGCCGCGCCGCTGACGGGCATTATCCTGCTGCTCATCGGACTGCCGTTTGTCCTCAAGCGCGACCTCAAGAGCCCCTTCCTGGCCGTCCTGGTGGCGGTCCTCATTGCGGGGGCTTTTTTCGCCACGGGGCTTATCTGCGAAAATTTTGCGATGCAGGGGCGCATTTTGACTCCATTGACAGGTGCCTGGGCCCCGATTATTATCTTCGGGCCGATCGGAGCCCTGCTTTTCGATACGATAGAATCCTGAAAACAGGAAGGGTAGACGTGGCAAGGAAAGCGAAACTCACCCGCAAAACGCACGAGACGGATATCCGTCTTGAACTGGACCTCGACGGAACCGGCGCCTCAAAGGTTATGACGAGCATCGGCTTCTTCGACCATATGCTCACGCTTCTGGCCCGCCACTCAGGGTTTGACCTCGATGTGAAGGCCTCCGGCGACACCCACGTCGACTACCACCACACAGTTGAGGACGTCGGAATCGTTCTGGGCCAGGTGCTAAGAGACGCGCTCGGCGACAAGGCCGGCATCGAGCGCTACGGATCGGCGGCGCTGCCGATGGACGAGACCCTCGCACGCGTAGCCATCGACCTCGGCGGGCGCCCCTACCTCGTTTTCAACGTGGAATTTCCCTCGGAAAAAGTCGGCGACTTCGACACGGGCCTGGTTGAAGAGTTTATGCGGGCGGTCGCGACAAACGCAATGATGAACCTCCACATAGAAGTCCCCCACGGCGCCAACGCCCACCACATCTCGGAAGCCGTATTCAAGGGCCTTGCCCGGGCGCTGCGCCAGGCCGTCAAGATCACCGGCACCGAAATCCCAAGCACCAAGGGGCAACTGTAGGCCGAGGGATGTGCTTGTACGCACACTTTGTGCAAGTTTATCGCTCAGGGAGTGTAAGGGCATATGAAGCCGCCCTACTCAAGCAATATTGATTCCGCGTGCGGCAAGCCACCCTACAATTGCGCACGCGGCAAGCCGCACCCTACACGATTGAGAATCTTCGACCCCTCTTTCGTAGGGGCGAGGCGTGCCGCGCCCGCGGAATCCAAGGAATCTTTCGAGTGCACTGGGCAGCGCACTAGGCGCTGCGCTCCTAAGGTTTGAAGAGCTCTTTCAAGCGGGCCCAGGTCTCTTTCAGTTTCCGGGGCGTCTCCGGGACCGCCTTGGGAAGGGGCGTGGCGCTC
>JAGHCE010000015.1 GCA_021160625.1 Planctomycetota bacterium
ATGTTGGAGGGCTTGAGCGACCCGTGGATGACGCCGAGCGCATGGGCGCTTTCCAGGCCCTGTATCACCGGCCGGATGATGTCCAGGAAATGCTGCGGCGCGAAGAGGCCGGTTTCCTCGATGATTGCGGCAAGACTCTTGCCCTCGACGAACTCGGAGGCGATGAAGACGCGCGAGGACGGATCGGTCCCCATATCATGCACGGTGGCGATGCGAGGGTCCGAAAGGTCGCTCAACAGATGCGCCGCCTCCCGGAAGCGGTCGACAAATCCCGCCTCGGACACCGCTGTGCTCGAGATGACCTTGAGCGCCGTTGCACGCCCCATCATAACGTGCTCGGCCTTGAAAACGACGCCGGCCCACCCGCTGCCCATCGGCTCAATGATTCGATATGCCCCGCCGACGATCTCGCCCCGGCCGGCCTCCACCTGCACCAGCCTCTTTCCGCATTGCGGACAGAAAACGACGTCGTCGCCGTACTCGGCCTTGCATTCCGGACAAGTCTTAATGGCGTGCCCCTTTCGAAACAAGAGCCCACACGAGCTCCCGCCAAGGCCGGGCGTCGCGCAACGCCGCCCCGTGAGAGCAAACCTCCCGGCAGGGAAAACCACGTCGCCGAGGAACCGCGCGAAGGACAAGGGGCACGCGTGCCGCAGGACTAAATCGAGATTCCACACTGGCCGGGCACGCCGCACACCCGCAGACTAATCCCCGCCAAGCGTATTGTAGAACGAAATGAGCTCCGAATCAATCACTTTCCCGGCCGATTTAGGGGGGGCTTCGACCCCTCTTTGCTATGGGGGCCACGGACGTTGTCCGTGGCAATCAACCGACCTTCCGAAAGGCTATGTGCCACTGGTGACCGTGCAGGGCGCGCCTTGGCGCGCGCGGGGGGTCTTCGACCCCTCTTTGCTATGGGGGCCACGGACGTTGTCCGTGGCAATTAATTGACCATCCGCGGGCGAGGCGGTGATACCGCTGTCAACGCAAAATAGAAATGTCTTGACGCCCGGCATCCTTGACGCATTCCTTTCAGGCCATATAATTCCGTGTGAGCTTTTACAAGGTGAGGGGCCCCGATGAGGGTAAGGGCGAAGATATGCGGCATTATGAGGGTAGAAGACGCCCTTGCCGCGGTACAGGCGGGCGCGGATGCGGTCGGTTTCGTCTTCGCTGAGAGCCCGCGGAGGGTAACGCCTGAGGAAGCATCGAGGATTGTTTCAATCCTGCCTCCCTTTGTCTGCCCGGTGGGGGTCTTCGTCGATGCGGCTTCCGGGGAAGTGCAGAGGACCGCGCGCGAGGTGGGCCTTCACTGTGTGCAGCTTGCGGGTGGGGAGTCCCCGGAATACATTGGGAAGCTTGCGGGCCTGACGGTGATAAAGACGATCCACGTCGCCGGTTCCGAGGACGTAGAGCGGGCGGCTCGGTACGAGGACGCCTGGATACTGCTTGACACGGCGTCGGCGAAAGCCGCGGGCGGCACGGGCGAGGTTTTCCCCTGGCGGTATGCCGCCGGGCTGGCTGCGGCCAGGCAGGTAATCCTTGCCGGGGGGCTGGGGCCGTGCAATGTTGCGCAGGCGATAGACGAGGTCCGGCCGTGGGGGGTGGACGTTTCCTCCGGCGTGGAAACGAGCCCTGGGATAAAGGACGCAGGGAAAATCCGGGATTTCATAGCGGCTGTTCGGAGTGCAGGGGATGCACAAAGTCAAGATTGAAGATCTGGAAACCGGCAAGGTAACAGCCAGAAGCGTCGAGGACCATAACGGCTACAGGATACTGGCGAAGGGCACGGTGCTGACCGAAAGGCAGATCGCCCTTCTGGTCGATTGGAAGGTGCTTGACGTCTGGGTGGAGGACGAGGTTGCCGAGCCCGACGAGCTGGAGGCCGCCGAGTCCGCTGAGGAGGAGGCCCTCGACAAGGCAAGAGAGCGCCTTGCCGCGCTGTTTGAGGGGCGCGAGACCAACGCCTGGATGGAGGCCCTCCACGAGGAGGCCGAAAAGAGGCTCGCCGTGGGGCGGTTCTGGCAAGAGCAGGTCTAAGAGGAGATGAGGCGGCGGGAGAAAAGCGATGTCCCTTAAGAAGGCGAAAGATCTTGTTGCGTCCATCGAGGACCTGCCGACCCTGCCGGAAGTCGTGATTGCGATAACAAGGCTCGTGGAGGACCCTGACGCCACGGCTGAAGACATTTACAAGATAGTCTCCACGGACCCGGCGCTTTCGGCCACTATGCTCAAGCTTGTCAACTCGGCTTTCTACGGTATGAGCCGGCTGGTGACCTCGCCGGAGCAGGCGATAAGGATACTCGGCTTCGTCACCGTCAGGAACATCGCGCTTGCGGCCTTTGTGTTCGACGCGTTTCTTACCGGCAAGGGCCGGTTCAACTACAAGGCCTTCTGGCTGCGCAGCATCGGCACGGCCGCGGCCGCAAAGGTGCTGGCACACCGCCTGCAGATCAAGGAAACGGCGGAGTATTTCATCTACGGACTGCTTCGCGATATGGGGCTCATCCTGATGATGCAGTACTTCGCGGACGAACTCGTCGAGACGGGGAAATCGCTGGAAAAAGGCACAAGCCTCGCTGACGCACAGGATGCCGCCATAGGCTGCACCCACAACGAACTGGGCGCGGCGCTCGCCGAGAAATGGGATTTCCCGCCCGCGCTGATCTCGGTCATACGGTACCACTCCACGGCCGATGCACCGGAGGAATTCCGGATGGAAACGGCCGTGACGACCTGCGCCGCAGCCGTCGTCACGGTGCTGGAGATCGGCGAGTCCGTCGATCCGAAAATCTGTGTCACCACTCCCGAAACCTGGGAAACCGCCGCCGTCGAACCCGGGGACCTGGGTGCGGTAATGGACGAAGTACTTGCAGAGATGGACAACTCACGGTCCTTTATCAAGTTGATCCGATAACACGCCGAAAGTCACAGCACCAAGAAAGGGGAACACAAGTGGAATACGATGTCAAGGACCTCTCACTTGCCGCCGGGGGCACGAGGAGAATCGAGTGGGCCGACCGGGATATGCCGGTTCTGGCGCTCGTGCGCGAGCGTTTCGAAAAGGAAAAACTCCTCGACGGCGTCAGGATGTCCGCCTGCCTGCACATCACCGCCGAAACGGCCAACCTCGCCCGGACGCTCAAGGCCGGCGGAGCCGACCTGGTCCTGTGCGCCTCCAATCCCCTTTCCACACAGGACGACGTGGCCGCGAGTCTCGTGAAGGATTTCGAGATTCCGGTGTTCGCCGTTCGCGCCGAGGACCGCGACACCTACTATTCGCACATCGAGGCTGCAATCGCCCACAGGCCCACCATCACGATGGACGACGGGGCCGACCTGGTCAACGTCCTCCACAAGGACTACCCCGAGCGCGCCGGCGAGATCACGGCGAGTATGGAGGAGACGACCACCGGGGTTATCCGCCTGAGGGCGATGGAGGCCGCCGGGGCATTACTCTTTCCCGTGATGGCGGTCAACGATGCCGCCACCAAGCACCTCTTCGACAACCGCTACGGAACGGGCCAGTCCACAATGGACGGCATCATAAGGGCCACCGACGCGCTCGTGGCCGGCAAAAAAATCGTGGTGGCCGGCTATGGCTGGTGCGGCAGGGGCGTGGCCTCGCGCGCGAAGGGCCTTGGGGCCTCGGTCATCGTCACGGAGGTGGACCCGTTGCGCGCACTGGAGGCGGCGATGGACGGCTTCCAGGTGATGGAAATGCAGGAGGCGGCGCGCGTCGGCGGGATATTCGTCACCGTCACCGGAGACATAAACGTCATCCGCGAGGAGCACTTCCGCGTAATGCTTGACGGCGCCGTCGTCTGCAACTCCGGGCATTTCAACGTCGAGATAGACCTGGGTGCGCTCGAAGGCCTCGCCGCGAAGAAAAACCCCGGCGTCAAGGACCTCGTCGACGAGTACATCCTCGACGACGGCAGGAGAATCTACGTTCTCGCTGAGGGGCGTCTCATCAACCTGTCCGCCGCTCACGGACATCCGGCGAGCGTGATGGATATGTCGTTCGCCACGCAGGCCCTGACCAGCGAATATGTCCTCAAGAGCGCCTCCTCCCTCCGACCGCGCGTCTACGACGTTCCGACCTCCATTGAGGAATGGGTCAGCAGCCTCAAGCTCCAGTCGATGGGCATCTCAATAGACACGCTCACCGACGAACAGAAAAAATACCTCTCGTCATTCGATATTGGGACATAGCAAAATGGCCGACTTTCAACCTGTCAGCGGAATTGAGTACAACACCGACATAGCGGGGGACTTCGAGACCCTCATCTCGCCGCCCTATGACGTGATCGGCCGGGAAATGCGGCGCAGATTCGCCGAGAAGAACCCTTATAACATAGTGCGGCTTCTTCTTCCGGAGCCGTCCGAGGGCTTCGACCGCTACCAGGCCGCGGGACGCCTCGTCAAGGAGTGGCTCGATCTGGGCGTGCTGGTGAAACCGGGCAGGGCCTTTTACGTTCTCGAACAGCGTTTCGAGCTGGGCGGCGCCGAGCTTGTCCGGACGGCGGTAATCGGCCGCGTAAGGCTTGGCCCCTGGCGGGAAAACGGCGTATATCCGCACGAAGTGACGCTGCCGAAGCCAAAGGCCGATCGTCTCAATCTTTACAGGGCCACGGGGCTTCAGCCGGGGCCGGTTTTCTCGCTCTTCGAGGACAAAGGGGCAAAAGCGGCCGAGATCCTGCGGCGGCTGAAGACGTCCCCTCCTTACCGGACGGTGCGCGGTCCGGAAGGGACCACCGACCGCGTCTGGAAAATCACGGACTCCGAAACCACCGCCGCACTGACGAAGGTCTGCGCCGACGAGCGGTTTTTCGTGGCGGACGGCCATCACCGGTACGAGACGGCACTCGCCTACAGGGACGAGCGCGCCTCGCGAGGCGCGCTGCCCCCGGAGCATCCGGCCAATTTCGTCCTGACGGCGGCGGTGCCGTTCGACGATCCAGGGCTTGTCATACTTCCCACGCACAGGCTTATGAAACTTGCCGATCCCGATGTTGCGGCAAAGGCGCTTCGGGCGCTTGAGGAGGACTACCTGGTCGATAAGAAGGAGACTATCGACGAGGAAAGCATGGCCCCCTGTCTGCTCGGCGCGATAGCGGTGTATGCGGGAGGAGCGTGGTACGTATTGCGGATGAAGGACGATAGGCGAGAGGCTTTCCGGAAGGAAGTCGGCGAGCTTATGGCGGATCTCAATGTTTGCGAGGTGAGGGAGCGGGTCCTTACCAGGTTCTTCGACGATATCGACGAAGCGGTGGCCTCCGAACGGATTACTTACACGCACGACCTCGACGAGGCTGTCCGAAGGGTCGACCGAAAGACGAGTGACGCGGCGGTTGTTCTTTCGCCTTTGTGTGTTCGCACGATGGCCCAGGTGGCCCGGGCCGGAAAGACGATGCCGCCGAAGTCGACCTACTTTTATCCCAAGATGCCCACGGGAATAGTGCTCAAGCCCCTCGAGTGACGCCTGGACGGGGAGCATTTTTTCGCCTGCGGCACAGCGGTCCTGTCGTTTGTTGCTATGGCCGGGAGGATTGCAGCGCTTTTTCTTGTTCCATAACACTGTGTTACGACACGACTTACAGCAATGCGGCGGAATTTTTGAAAATCTGCTGTCCGCTGGAGGCTCGACCGGGGTAAAAAAAAGTGGGTTTTTTGTGGTCTCGCGGGAGATTTTCGTTGACGGCGGGGTTACCCGGCGCATACAATTCCAGCGTTGCATTGGTACTGGTTTTTAGTTTTGGCTCTGGGACAAATTAGAAGGGAGGTGAAAAACTATGCGGAAGAACAAAGGCTTCACGTTGATTGAGCTGTTGGTAGTCATCGCAATTATCTCTATTCTTGCGGCAATGCTTTTGCCCGTGCTGGCCAAGGCCCGTGAAATGGCCCGTAGGACATCGTGCAAGAACAACCTCAAACAGCTCGGCCTCGCGCTGCTGATGTACTCGAACGATTACGATGCTTCGTTCCCGACCGGTACGGTTAGCACCGAAGACAGTGCTCACTTTGCGGATCTCACGTTGCTGTGGTCTCTTAGGTATGCAACCGATCCGAATGTTTTCGAGTGCCCGACTGCCACTTGGGAAGCGCAGGGTATCAAGGAAGGCGAGACCTTCTGCCCGAAGATCGGCAAACGCAAGCCCGACTGGGATCATATGTATGACTACGGAAACTTCACTAGGGCTACGAGCGCGTATTCGTACGACAACCAGAAGCGCGACGACGACAACCCGATGATGGCCGTTCTCGCCGACCGTGGTTACGGTCAGGATGACGACTACTACGCCGAGGACACAAGGTACAGGTTCTCGGACAACATCGAGTGGGAGACGCCCGACAACAACGGGGATGACAGCCCGTTTGACAACAACTCGCCGAACCACTTCTACGAGGGTCAGAACGTCCTCTACGTCGATGGTCACGTTGCGTGGTCCAGTACGCCGCTGTGCAGTTTTGACGGCGACAATATCTACTACTGGGAGCGTACTGATCCCGGCGTTGACGATCCGACCGATGTTGATGGCGACACAATAGTGCTTGAGCCGACGGATTCCTGGCTGACTGTCTGGGATACCGGTTACGTCCTCTCAAGTTAGTGGTGGAAGCACCAATGCTTATGAAGAGCGGCGCCTTTAAAGGTGCCGCTCTTTTTTGTTGTCAATATTATTACGCCTTGCTACCTCTTAGCAACACCAGTCCGAAAGGAGTTCGCACGCAATGGCGCCGGTTACGTTCGCTGTCTTCGTGTTTGTCATCTTCGCGGGCACGCTCGGTCTGGCGCCCGGCACTCGAACGCTAACTGACATAAAGGGCCCGATATTCGCAGCGGGCGCGGTTCTCCTAGCCTTTGGTGTTGTCCTTGAGATGTGCAGGAGGCCGTACAGGCGGCGCAACCGCGGCCTTGCCGTTTTTCTCGCGCTTGCAGTTGTTTGCCTTTCCTTCACAGCTGTTTCGGCCCTCTGGGCTCCCCATCCTTGGACGGTCAAGTACGCCGTCGCCGAGCAGTCGCTCTGGTTCCTCCTGGCCGCCTGCACGGCCTTCGTCGCGGACGGCGCCGGGCGCCCGAAGGCGATTGCGGTCTCTTACGCGCTCCTCGGCGCGATCGCATCGGGTTTTGCACTCGTGTGGCATGGTCTTCTCGCCCACACCCTCAACGATGTCAAGGCTCCCCTGGGAAATGCGAACCTCTTGGGCGTGTTCCTGATTTTGCCCATCGCAGTAACTGTGGCCCTGGCGCTTTGGGAGTGGCACGGGAAGCGGCGCATACTCGTGCTTGGGCTCTACGCGCTGGCCGGTGTCCTGGACATCGTCGTCCTGGGCCTTTGCCGGTCAATGTCGGCATGGCTGGGGTTATTCGTGTACGTCGGCGTCCTTTGCCTCCTCAAGGCGACGAAAAAGGCGCGCCTGGCTTTGATACTGGCCCTTGTCTGCGGCGCATCGGCCGGCATATTCTGGCTTGCGGACGGCTTCACGCTTCTTAGCCACACGAGAACGTACCTCGTTCGCGTGGAGTATTGGCGGCGCGCCGGAGTTATGGCCCTGGAAAAGCCGGTGGCGGGCTGGGGCGCAGGAGGGTTCTTCACGCACAACGTCCCCCTTGGCGCCGAGACCGGCTCAAGGGGGGTGCTGCTGGCGATAGGCAACGACACCCACAAGATGCCGCTTCACAAGGTCATTGGCAGGCACCATCCGTCGTCCCCCCATAATGAGTACCTCCGGAACGCAGCCGAAGGGGGCACAATCGGCTTGGCACTCTACGCTGTCCTGATCGCGGCGCCGCTGTGGACGGCCCTTGGCGCCCGCCGCAGGGGCTTCGGCAGGCCGGAGCTGCTTGACGGCGCCGTTGCGGCATATGCGGCCTTTCTCGCGACTAATTTCGTCACGAAGAATATGTGTTTTGCTGACTTCGCACCGCACTTCTGGATTCTCGCCGGGTTCCTCGTGTCAACCGGCTTTTCCGACGGCAAAAGAGCCCCGGCAGCCGTGAAGTGCCCGTCCGCCGTCCGATGGGGCGTGGCGGTACTGGCGGTTGCAGCCGCCGGCTGGGGTATCTACACTTTTTCCATCCAGGACTACCGCTCTTCCATTCATTACAACAAAGGCGTGCTCCTCTACAGAAAAGGGGAATTTGCCTCAGCCGCCGCCGAATACCGCAGCGCTGCGGCGCTCACCTGGGATGCGAAACTTGCCGCCGGGGCAGAGTTTATGCAGGGTACGTCTTACCTCTCATCCGGGGGCAAGATGCTGCCGTCGGCCTGTACGATCCTCGGGGATCTCTGCCGGGAAGTGGACGGATACGCGGATTTCCAGCTCGGCCTGGCGCTTGAACGCTCGGGATTGCCCAGGCGGGCCGCCGAGGCCTACCGAAGGCACCTGTCGGCGCGCCCCTGGGACGAGAAGGCTGCCAAACGCCTTGTGGCTCTTGAGGCCGGAGGTGCCCCGGAGGGGCAAATACCTCGATAGTCTTGCACACAGACTCCCTTGTCTCCCTACAGGAGTGTCAATGCTGCAAGTGTAACGCTTGATTGTGCCCGGCAAGTAGTTAGAATCTCCTTTCCCGGCGGCATTCGGACATTTCACATACCGTCCGGTTGGGCCTCTTGTGAAATCCCTGGTAATGGGGACTTGCGGTTTATGAAGATACTTGTAACCGGCGGCGCAGGTTTTATCGGTTCGAACCTTGTCCGGAGGCTGGCCGCAAGGGGCGAGTGCGTCGTAATAGTAGACGACTTCAACGATTACTACTCCCCGTCCCTCAAGCGCGCAAACGCCCACTGGGCCGGCCGGGCCGGCGACGTGACGATTGCCGAAGGCGACGTCCGAGACCAGGCGTTTCTTGAGGAGGTCTTCAAGGACTCCGCATTCGATTGCATTGTGCACTTAGCGGCGCGCGCCGGTGTCCGGCCTAGTCTCGCCGACCCGCAGCTCTACGTGGATGTGAACTTAAACGGCACCGTCACCCTCCTGGAACAGGCACACAGAGCCGGCGTCAAGCGCTTCGTATTCGCTTCTTCCTCGAGCGTCTACGGCGTCTCGCGAGACGTCCCGTTTTCCGAGGACGCCTGCGCCGACCACCCGGCGAGCCCCTATGGAGCAACCAAGCGCGCGGGAGAGGTGCTTTTGGCCGCTTACCGGCACCTTTACGGCCTGCGCTTTGCCGCTTTGAGGTTTTTCACGGTCTACGGGCCGAGGCAGCGGCCGGATATGGCGATCCACAAGTTTGTCCGGGCGGTCATCTCCGGCGAGGAGCTGACAATGTTCGGGGACGGCTCTTCGGCCAGGGACTACACGTACATCGACGACATAATCGACGGCGTCGTGGCTGCCGTGGATGCCGACCTGGAGTGGGAGATAATAAACCTGGGAGACTCAGAGCCCGTCACTCTCAAATCTATGATTGCCACGATTGGTGAGGCTGTCGGCCGAGAGCCCCGCATAGAACACCTCGGCGACCAGCCCGGGGACGTTCCCATTACATATGCGGATATCTCCAAGGCGGGGCGGCTGTTGGGGTTCAAGCCGAAAATCGCCTTCAAAGAGGGAATAAAGCGGTTTGTGGACTGGTATAGGAATGCACAGGCCCAGGGCCTGCTGTAGCGACGGAGCGAACCGATGACGTGGCCGAACAAGGTAACCTATTCGCGTATTCTTCTGATACCGGTGTTCATAATCGCCGCCCTGCAGATCCGCGAACATATCGCCTTCAGATACGTCACGGTGGCCATTTTCCTGTGTATTGCGGCCGGTGACGCGCTGGACGGCTACATTGCCAGGCGGTTCAATATGTCAAGCATCGAGGGCAAGTTCATCGACCCTCTCGCCGACAAGCTCATTATGATTACGGCATGCGTTCTGCTTGCGATGCCGTTGTGGGCTCTTCCGGGCGACCGGGCGCCGCTGAGGGCCGAGATAGCCACCATAATCATCGCCAGGGACGTTCTCATCTGTATCTACGTATTGGCGGCCTACCTGGCAGGTCATCGGGCGGCGTTCGAGCCAACGCGGCTGGGGCGCTTCACGACATTCATCCAGATGGTAATGATTGCGGTGGCGCTCGTAGCGACGTTTCACGTGGTGATACTTGACTGGGTTGCGGTGCCCTTGTCTTACGTGACGGGCGGCGTTACAATTGCCAGCGGAGGCCAGTACCTCTACAGGTATACCAAACAGCTTAGGTCGACGGGCAACACGAGCAAGATAGATAAATCGGAGGATAGTTGATGTCTGTGGATCCTATAGATGAGATTATCGAGGATCTCAAGCATGGGCGGATGGTGATCGTGGTCGACGATCCCGACCGCGAAAACGAGGGTGATCTCGTGGTTGCCGCCGAAAAGATAACGCCCGAAACGGTTAACTTTATGGCAAAGTACGGCCGGGGGCTTATCTGCCTGGCGCTTACCCCCAAACGAGTCGAGCAGCTCGGCCTCTCGATGATGGTCGCGGAAAATCGCTCCCGCTTCGAGACGGCCTTTACGGTCAGCGTAGAGGCGCGCTACGGGGTCACCACCGGGATATCCGCCGCCGACCGTGCCCATACGATCCTGACCGCCGTCCGGCCCGATGCAACCCCGCAGGACCTCGTGAGCCCCGGGCACGTCTTTCCCCTGAGGGCGCGCGAGGGGGGTGTGCTCGTGCGTACCGGCCAGACCGAGGCAAGCGTGGACCTCGCGCGCCTGGCGGGCTTCGAGCCCGCGGGCGTCATCTGCGAGATTATGAACGAGGACGGCACGATGGCCCGGAGGGACGACCTCGAAAAGTTCACCGCGCGCCACAATCTCAAGATGTGCTCGGTGACCGACCTCATCCGCTACCGTCTCAAGCGCGAGAAACTCGTCAAACGCATCGAAAACGTCAAGATGCCCACGCGCTACGGGGATTTCGACCTCTTTCTCTACGAGGACATAACGCACGGTGAGCCGCACCTGGCGCTTACATGTGGAGGCATCGGCCTTGAAAAGGATCGCATTTACGAGGAACCTGTCCTCGTAAGGGTCCACAGCGAATGCCTTACGGGGGACGTCTTCGGGAGCCTGCGCTGCGACTGCGGCCCGCAGCTTCACACCGCGATGGAGATGATAAAAAACGCCGGCAGGGGCGTGCTGGTCTATATGCGCCAGGAGGGCCGAGGCATCGGCCTTGCAAACAAGATACGCGCGTACAAGCTCCAGGAAGAGGGGCTCGACACGGTCGAGGCGAACCTTGCACTGGGTTTCCCAGCCGACAAGCGCGACTACGGCATCGGCGCACAGATACTTGCCGACCTGGGCCTGAGAAAAATCCGTCTTCTTACAAACAACCCGCGCAAACTCATCGGCCTCGGAGGATATCACCTTGAAATCGTCGAGCGTATTCCGATTCAGGGGCCGGTGACCGACCATAACAGGCGGTACCTCGAAACCAAGGCCCGAAAGCTCGGCCATTTGCTCGAAGAGCTCTGAAAAAGCCCGTTTCGGGACTTTTCGCGAACAGGCTCTCGTGAGAAAAGGAGGTGGACGTGGGCAAGAAAGTGCGGTTTATCTCCCGTGACCTGTTGATGACGGCCACCTTGAACGACTCTGCGGCCGCAGCCGCAGTGGCCTCGCATCTGCCGTTGGAGGGTCTGGCCCAGACCGCAGGCGCGGAGGTCTACTTCTTCATTGAATTCTCCGTGGACGATGAGGACCCCACGGAAGATGCTCCTCCCGGAACCATCGCCTACTGGCCCGCGGGTTCCGCCATCTGCGTTTTCTTCGGAGCGCAGCCCATTACGCCGGTGACCGTCATCGGCACGCTTGACGGCAACCCGAACGAGTGGCGCAATGTTATTTCCGGCAGCGAGGTAAGGCTGGAGAAGGTCTAAGCACCCACCGTGCCGTGTGTGGGGATAAGGTAGGGCGCGGCTTGCCGCGCGTGGAATAAACGTTTGGCAGACAAGAATGTCCGCCCTACTTGTTGGCTGGCGCACGCAGAATATGATCCGCACGGCGGGGCAAGACCCGCCGTGGCACACATATCACCTGTAGGGGCGAGGCATTGCCTCGCCCGCGGATGGTCAATTGATTGCCTCGGGCAACGCCCGTGGCCTCCATAGCAAAAAGGGGGCGAAGCCCTCCCTCGTAGCAAAAAGGGGGCGAAGCCCTCCCTCCCTCCTCAGGTGATGATGGCTTGACGCCTGCCGGGTGTGGCGACTATCTGGCCGATTGTGTGGACGGTTGCGCCGGCTTTTTCGAGCCTTGCGGCTACGGCGTGGGCGTAGTAGGGGCTCACGATGAGGGCCATTCCGATGCCCATATTGAAGACACGGTACATTTCATCTTCGGCGACATCTCCGGCCTTCTGGAGGAAGCCGAAGACCGGCGGCACGGGCCAGGAGCCCTTCCTGATTTTTGCCGAGAGCCCAGCGGGCAGGACGCGCGGGACGTTTTCCACGAGCCCGCCGCCGGTGATGTGAGCGATGCCTTTGACGACTTTCTTTACCTTGTAGGCCGAGAGCGCAGCGCGCACGCAGCGGGTGTAGATTATCGTCGGCACCAGGAGCGCCTCGGCGACGGTAGCGCCGAGTTCTTCGATGCGGTCCTCGACGCCAAGGCCGAGCTTCTCAAAG
>JAGHCE010000196.1 GCA_021160625.1 Planctomycetota bacterium
AGGTCGGCAATGACGGCGTCATCACGGTCGAGGAGGGCAAGTCCCTCGATACGCACGTGGACGTTGTTGAGGGGATGCAGTTTGACCGAGGCTATCTCTCGCCGCATTTCGTCACCGACCAGGACACTATGAAGGTCGAGCTCGAAAACGCCTACGTCCTGATCCACGAGGACAAGATTTCCTCGGCCAAGCCTCTCGTACCGCTTCTTGAGAAGATTTCCAAGTCCGGCAAGCCTCTTGTCATCATCGCCGAAGACGTCGATGGCGAGGCGCTGGCGACGCTTGTGGTCAACAAGCTGCGCGGCATACTCTCCTGCGTGGCTGTGAAGGCCCCCGGATACGGCGAACGCCGCAAGGCCAGCCTCCAGGACATCGCGATCCTCACCGGCGGCACGGCCGTGATGAAGGACCTCGGCATTGATCTCGAGAATCTCGCCGTCTCCACTCTCGGACGGGTCAAGAAGATTATCATCGACAGCGAAAACACCACCATCATACAGGGCGCCGGCAAGGTCAGTGACATAAAGGCGCGCGTGGAGCAAATTCGCCGCGAGATAGAGGAAACCACCTCCGACTACGACCGCGAAAAGCTCCAGGAACGCCTGGCCAAGCTCGCCGGCGGCGTCGCCGAGCTAAACGTCGGCGCGGCCACCGAGACCGAAATGCGCGAGAAAAAGGCGCGCATCGAGGACGCCCTTCACGCCACGCGCGCCGCGGTCGAAGAAGGAATACTGCCGGGCGGCGGCGTAGCGCTCATCCGCGCGGCGAAGACCCTCGACAGCCTTGAAGTGAAGGGAGACGACGCCACCGGCGTCGACATCATCCGCCGCGCGCTTGTAATGCCCTGCCGGTACATCGCCGACAACGCCGGCGCCGAAGGAGGCCTGGTGACAAAGCGGGTAGCCGACGGGAAAGGCGCCTACGGCTACGACGCGCGCAAGGGCGAGTACGTCGATATGGTCGAGGCCGGCATAATTGACCCCAAGAAGGTCACACGCACCGCGATGGAAAACGCCGTCTCGGTCGCCACTATGCTTCTTACTTCCGACTGCCTGATCGCCGACATCCCGACAGAGGAGCCCGAGATGCCTCCGGGCGGCCCCGATATGGGTGGTATGGGCGGCGGCATGGGCGGCATGGGTGGAATGGGCGGCGGTATGGGTGGAATGGGCGGTATGGGCGGTATGATGTAGCCCGAAAACTGAAAATCACACATCGACAGGAGGAAAAGTGTTATGGCGATTAAACCTTTGGATGACAGGGTGCTCATAGAGCCCGTCGAGGCCGAGGAAAAGACACCCGGCGGAATAGTGCTTCCGGATACGGCCAAGGAAAAACCGATGCGCGGCAAGATCGTCGCCACGGGCCCCGGCAAGCTCCTTGAAACCGGCAAACGCCCTGAAATGACCGTCAAAAAGGGCGACCAGGTCATCTACGGCAAGTACTCCGGCACCGAGGTCAAGGTCAAGGGCAAGGAATACATCATAGTCCGGGAAAGCGAACTCCTGGCGAAAGTGGAGTAACGACAGATCCCGAAAAGGAGGTTTCCTAAATGGCAAAGCAGTTGCTTTTCGAGGATGACGCGAGAAGACGCATCCTCATAGGGGCCCGGAAGCTCGCCGACGCCGTTCGCGTCACGATGGGCCCGACGGGCCGAAACGTGCTGCTCAAGAAATCCTACGGCGGCCCACAGGTCACCAACGACGGCGTAACGGTCTCAAAAGAGGTGGATCTGCCGGAACCGTTTGAGAATATGGGCGCAAAGCTCCTCAACGAGGTTTCCAAAAAGACCTCCGACGTCGCCGGTGACGGCACCACAACCGCCACGGTCCTGGCGGAGGCGATGCTGATCGACGGGCTCAAGAACGTCACCGCCGGCGCCGACCCGATGGCTCTCAAGCGCGGCCTCGACGCAAGCGTCGCCGTCGCCGTAGGCGAGCTCAAGGATCTTGCGCGGGAGGTCAAGGGCCACAAGCAGATCGCCCAGGTGGCCACAATCTCGGCCAACAACGATCCCCAGATCGGCGAGATGCTGGCCAATGCGCTCGACAAGGTCGGCCGCGACGGGGTCATCACCATCGAAGAAGGCAGATCCATCGACACTCTCCTCGATGTCGTCGAGGGGATGCAGTTCGACAAGGGCTTCATCTCGCCCTACTTCATCAACCAGCCGGCCGATATGGAGTGCGTCCTGGAAGACGCGCTCGTGCTGCTGGTGGAAAAGAAGATATCGAATCTGAACGACTTCCTGCCGCTTTTGGAGAAGGTGGCCCGCCTGGCCAAGCCTCTGCTTATCGTCGCCGAGGACGTCGAAGGCGAGGCGCTTGCGGCGCTTGTCGTCAACCGGCTTCGCGGCGTGATGTCCTGCGCAGCGGTCAAGGCCCCCGGCTTCGGCGACCGCAGGAAGGCGATGCTGGGCGATATGGCGGTCCTCACAGGTGCCCAGGTAATCTCCGAAGACCTCGGCCTCAAGCTTGAAGGCGTCGAAATCTCGATGCTCGGCAGCGTAAAGCGCGTCGCGGTCGACAAGGATACCACCACCCTCGTCGGCGGCGCCGGGAAGAAAAGCGACATCAACTCGCGCATCCAGCAGATAAAGGCCCGGATCGAGGAGACCACCTCCGACTACGACCGCGAGAAGCTCCAGGAGCGACTGGCGAAGCTCTCCGGCGGCGTCGCCGTTATCAGGGCGGGAGCGCCGACGGAAATCGCTATGAAGGAAAAGAAGAGCCGCTTCGAAAACGCCCTCAACGCCACCCGCGCAGCAGTCGAAGAGGGCATCATCCCCGGAGGCGGCGTGGCGCTCCTGAGGACGCGTGACGCGGTGCTTGCGGGGCGCAGGAAACTTCGCGGCGACGAGAAAATCGGTGCGGAAATCCTCGCTCGCTCACTTGGGGCTCCTATGCGCCAGATAGCCGACAACTCCGGCGCGGACGGCTCGGTCGTCACCGCCGAGGTCCTTGAAAAATCCGGGAACATCGGTTACAACGCCGCAACGGCGGAGTTCGTCGATATGTTCAAGGCCGGCATCGTCGACCCGACCAAGGTCACGCGCACGGCCCTTGAAAACGCGGCCAGTATCGCCGGGCTGCTCGTGACGACGCAGTGCCTGGTCACCGATCTCGATGAAAAGGACAAGGAAAAGGTGACCGAGGGCGCCGTAAGGTAGCCGCTGCGAGCCAACAGGAATAACGGTTTGCCGGGATAGCCGGGTGGGAAGACCCCCCCCCGGCTATCCCGGACTTTTGCAAGGTGCCTCGAATTGATGGCGACCAAGGAAGATTACTACAAGATCCTCGGAGTTGACCGAAGCGCCTCCCAGGAAACGGTAAAAAGCGCCTATCGCAAGATGGCGATGGCGTATCACCCCGACAAAAACCCCGGAGACTCCGAGGCGGAAAAGAAGTTCAAGGACGCCTCCGAGGCCTACGAAGTCCTGCGCGACCCCGAAAAGAAGCGCCTCTACGACCTGTACGGCCACGAGGGGCTCGAACGCACCGGCTTCCACGGCTTTAGCAACGTCGACGATGTCTATGCCACCTTCGGCGACCTCTTTGCCAACTTCTTCGGAGGAAGCGTTTTCGGAAACCCCTTCGGCGGCCGCCAAGGCGGCCCGGCCCGGGGCAGAAGCCTGCGCATAACCCTGGAATTAGACCTCAAAGACGTCGTCAGCGGCGTCAAAAAGGTCGTCGAGATCACCCGCCACGAGCCATGCACCGCCTGTAAAGGCTCCGGCGCCCAGCGGGGCAGTGCCCCTTCCGTGTGCCCCTATTGCCGCGGGAGCGGCCGCGTGACCCAGAGCAGGGGGTGGCTAAGCGTGGCCACCACCTGCCCCAGGTGCCATGGCAAGGGTACGGTGATTGCCAACCCCTGCAAGGCCTGCGGCGGGACGGGCCTCCAGACGGTCAAGAGGGACATCTCCGTCAATATGCCCGCCGGCGTGGAAAGCGGCCAGCAGATGAGGATGGCCGGCGAGGGCGACTACGGCGAAAACGGCGCCCCTCCCGGCGACCTCTACGTGGAGATATACGTCCGTGAGCACCGGCTCTTCAAACGGCAGGGCAAGGACATCGTGTTCCGGATGCCGATAAGCTTCGCCCAGGCGGCCCTCGGTGACGATGTCGAGGTGCCGACCATCCACGGCAAGACCACCTTGAAGATACTGCCGGGCACGCAGAGTGAAAAGGCCTTTCGCCTCAAGGCCGAAGGCCTCCCACCCTTGCACGGCGGCCGCAGAGGCGACCAGATCGTCGTCGTGCACGTGGAGACGCCCAGAAAATTGACCCGCAGGCAGCGCGAGCTCCTGGAGGAATTTGCAAAGACCGAGGACGTAAATATCACCCCGCAGAGGAAGAAGTTCTTCAATCTCGTGAAGCTCTATCTCGGTAACCATAAGTAAGAGACGTTGCCGCCGTGGTTGAAAGCGGTTTTTTTAGAGGTCCCCAATGTCGCGCAGAAAGAAACACAAAGAGACGCCCGAAGAAAACCACGAAGCCGTGGGCGAGAACGAGGTGCAGGTGGAGGCGGAAGGCGAAAAGCGCATCGTTACGAGCGAGGATATCGCGCGCATCGAGAAGGCGCGCGACGATTACCTCGATATGGCAAGACGCGCGCGGGCCGACTACGTTAACCTACAGCGCCGGATGGAGACCCAGTTCGCCGCGGCGCGCTACGACGCCCGCGCGAAGATGGCTCTTGATATGCTGGCGATACTCGACGATGTCGAGCGGGCGCTTGAACACGGCAGGGAGAGCGACGACTACGAGGGGCTGATGGAGGGGATAGCCCTTGTACGCGAGAAGTTCCTCGCCGCACTGGCGCGCTTCGACATAAAGCCGATAGACTCCCAGGGGCAACCCTTCGACCACAATTTCCATAACGCAATCGCTGAGCAGGCGACCGATGAGGCCGAACCCGGCACCATCGTC
This sequence comes from Planctomycetota bacterium, assembly GCA_021160625.1. GTDB lineage: Bacteria > Planctomycetota > DG-23 > SLPQ01 > SLPQ01 > JAGHCE01. The sequence continues at coordinate 4,929 of JAGHCE010000196.1, forward strand.
GCCGTCGCCCAGAAGGGCTACACGTTCGGCAACCGGCTCTTGCGGCCCGCCAGCGTCGTCGTGGCGCGTCCTGCCGAAAAGCCGCAGGAGGCCGACGATGAAATATGAGACACCACCAGAGACTGGAAAGTAGGTGCATCTATGCCGACGTATGACTACAAGTGCGATGCCTGTGGGTACGAGTTCGAAAAATTTCAGTCCATAACCGACGGGCGGCTCAGGAAATGCCCGGAATGCGGCAAGATGAAATTGCGTCGCCTGATCGGTGCGGGTTCGGCCGTCATCTTCCGCGGATCGGGTTTCTATGCCACCGACTATCGCAAGAGCTCTCCCACTATCTCTTCTTCAAAAAAATCGACCGGTTCATCGGACAACGGCGGCAGCTCCGGCGCTTCGGACAACGGCCCGAAGAAGGACGACTGACATCCCCTCCGTCCGGCTTCCCTGCGTGTGAAAGCCGGCGGTACCTCTTCGGCAGACGCACATCGTGGCTGGCCCGATTGCAAACCGGGAGCGAAAAATCTTGACGTCGTGCCTGTTTTGGTGCAAGATTAGCGCGGTTTCTTCACGACAGGAAGGAAAGGAGGGCCCAATGTCCGGCTCACAAGACAAGCCGTGGGACCAGTTCTGCGGTTTCTGCGCGGAATCCACTCGGATATTCAAGGCGTTCTCGATGGCGCTCGACGCCAAGAAACTGGCGTTCGCCTTTGCGGGCGTGGTGGTATGGGGCCTCGGCGCGATGCTCATAAACGTGCTGGCATTGAAACTGCCCTGGACCATACCCGTGGCCGCCGGGATAGTGGCCGCGGTCTTCATCTTCGTCGCCTTCGCTCGAGCCGAGAGCGATATGGCCTCGAAAAAATTTCTGCTGGGCCTGTTGGGCTCACTCCTGGCGGTCGCGGCGATTGTCATCGTGCTGATCCTCGTCGAAAGGGCCAGGGACGGCCAGCCTGCTCTTCTGGTCAGCATCTACAGGATCGCCTGGACGCTTGCCGTGGCCGCGTTCTTCGGCACGGCGGTGGCGAGAATAGCCGCGGTCGACGCCGCAACCGAGGACAGCATCGGCCCTCGTGAAGCGGCGCGCTTCGCTATGAAGAAGCTCTCCACGTCGATCTGGACACTGCTGGCCCCGATAATCGCGGTGCTGGGATTCGGGCTTGTGCTGCTGCTGGCGGGCCTTCCCGGCAGGATCCCCGCCGTGGGCTACGGCTGGTACATCCTGGTAGGGGTGCTCTACATAATCGCGCTTCTGGGCGGCCTCTTTTTCGCCGTGGTGCTGCTGGTGTATATTCCGGGACTCGTGCTCTTCCAGCCGGCCATCGCGGCCGAGGGCAACGACGCCTTCGACGCCCTCTCGATGGCCTACAGCTTCGTCTTCGGCAGACCCTGGAGACTCCTGTTCTACGGAATCGTCGGCTTCATTTACGCGCGGATTGTGTTGGCGGTCGCAGGGTTGGCATTTGTGCTCGCCGGGAAAGTAACCAACGTATTTCTGGCAAAAGGATTGGGCGCAAGAATGGCCTCCAACGCCGGCCAGCTTGACCTGGGCCGCGTGATTTTCGGGGGTGGGGCCACCACTGTTTCCTCCGGACCGTTCTTCAATGCAGGCGAGCACGTATTGCGCGGCAACGTCTACGACTCCTTCGCAGCGGCCGGGCAGCCCGGCGGATGGTTCATCGTCTTCTGGCAGTACATCCTGCTGGCTATCTTCCTGGCCTTTGCGCTTAGTCTCATCTACAGCATCTTCACCCAGATTTACTTCCTTATGCGAAAGGCCTGCGAGGGTACGCCGTTTGACGAGGTCTACATCGAAACGCCGGAAGAGGATGAATACGCAGCCCAGTTCGAGGGCGACGAGAACAAGGCCGAAGAGGCCGAGAAGCCCGCCGCAGAGGCCGTGGAGGAAAAGCCCGAGGAGAAATCCGCCCCCAAGAAGAAAAAACAGCCTGAAAAGAAAGACGATACCGAAAAACCCATAGACCTTGCTGGAGAAGAGGGCGAAAACGAT
>JAGHCE010000248.1 GCA_021160625.1 Planctomycetota bacterium
CAGTACACCGGCAGCGCCCCTTTGATCTCGTGATAACGAGTTCACCGCCTGAATCAATGCATCTTATCGGCCTCAAACTCAAATCCGCGCGCCCCTGCAGATGGCTTACGGATTTCTGCGACGGCTGGACCTTCGAACCGCTGCGGGAAGAGGGTTTGCTGCCCCTGCGATCGAAGATTGAGCGCATAATGGAAGCGGTAGTGGTCCGACGTGCGGATTTCATCACCGCCGCCACCCGTCCCATAGCCTCTGACCTGACAAGGCGCTACCTGGGTTCGCACGGCAAGGTTATGTGGCTTCCACCCGCCTTTGAGGAATTTCATACGACTACGCAGGCACCGGAGCGGTCTCGCTTCCATCTTGTCTATACCGGGCGATTTTCCGGTTCGCATCGCCGCCGCACCCCCTCGGTTTTCTTCAAAGGCCTGGCCGCCGCGCTGGAAAAGGAACCCGAAATGGCCGAGCATTTCAGATTGACGCTTATGGGGGATTTCAGCGAAGAGGAGCGGGCGCTGTGGGGCAGGGGCAAGGTTGCGGAGGTGGTCACGACCTTTTCGCCGGTTGCGTACGAAAAGGCCGTGGAACTGAGCGCCTCGGCGACAATGCTGCTTCTGGTAACGGCTGCGGGCGCGACCTCGACCGCAACGCGGAAGCTTTTCGACTATCTTTCCGTGAAGCGCCCGATCTTTGCGCTGGCGGCCGGCAATGAGGCCGCGCGAATAGTCAACGAGACCCGTTCGGGGATATGCGTCTCGTCGAGCGACCCGGCCGCCGTGGCAGAGGGGCTTGTCCACGTCTTCGGTCTCTGGCGGTCCAAGCGTCTTGAATCGGCCTTTCCCGGGGACAGAAACGACCTGTACCTCGCTGCGCCACACCTGGAACGCACACTCGGCAAGGTGCTTGCCTCTCTTCCTTCGGAAACCGCACTCACGCGATAGTTGCCCGCCGGTCTGCTTGCGCCGGGTCGGGAGGATATTGTGCGGCGGTTCTCAACTCGCTGTTTCTGTGCCGTCTCAGGCGCGCGGTCATGTGGATTGAGAACCAGTCCTGTTCAATCAGTTCCACCACGTCCCGGTAAGAATCCGACAGCGCTGCACTTTGAATGCGCCGGCGACGCGCCAGCACTTGTGGGAGTTTAGCCAGAAAGGCAATCTTGCCGCTCAGGAAGGCCCTGAGCCCGCCCTGTGCGGTCCTGAGAAACCCTTGGGCCACAACCGCGACCAGGTGAGCGGGAAGGCTCTTCAGCAGCAGGCCGCGCGGCATACAGGAGAAGTACACTATTTCCGAGTTTCTGGCTGAGTTCCTGACAGTCCTCCAGGACCGTTCGCCGTAAGAGGCGCCCCGCAGGTGGCGCACCGTCGACTTCGGCTCGCAGATGGTCCGCCAGCCGGCGAGGTTCAGCCGAAAGCCGAGGTCCACATCCTCGTAATAGCTCTCCAGGGGCTCCTCGAAAACCCCTACTTCCCGCAGGGCCCGCCGCCGGTAGAAGGCGGCAGCCGCGCAAGCCGAAAACGTCCTGTAGGATTTGCCCCCGCTTGGCGGTTTGTGCCTGCCGCGCCGCTGGTACGCAAGGCCCGCGATAGTGTAGCCGTCACCAGCGCTCTCGGTCGCGCCCGTACGGTCGGACACCACCTTTGAGGCCACGCAACCTGTGCTTTCGTCGCCGAAGTGGCCCGAGGCCACGCTTATCCAGTTGCGGTCGACGACGGCATCATTGTTGAGAATCGCAACCCACTGCCCGCGGGCGGCCGCTATGCCCGCGTTGGCCGCACCGGCGAAGCCTCGGTTTTGCGCGAGCCTCACGCACGTGACTTGCCCCCATTCGCGCGTCAGCCATTCGAAGGTGCCGTCAGACGAACAGTCGTCGACGACTATCGTTTCGATGGAACTTGTCGGCATTATTGCCGCCGCCTGTGCAAGAGAGCGAAGGCAGACCCTCAGTAGTTCCTTTCCGTTGAAACTGGGGATGACAACTGACACCAGCGGCCTCGGCCCGGCGAGTTCGGGCAACACAGTGTCGCTCCTGGCGTGGTGGCGAGCTTCAGTCACTTACTGCTTCCTTTCGGTATACGAGGATTCGCCTGTCCGCGTGAGAGGCCATTGAGTCCTCTTGCACATCGAGCCATATTCTGTTGCCGAAACCCTTCCCGGCCAGGGCCTTCTGAACCCTGTCCAGTTCGCCCTCTTCGAATCTCTTCGTTTCCAGGCCGACGAACTCGAATCGGGCCGCGCCGCCGGCGAAAATCTCGGCCTTCAGGCGCTCGGGGGTCACCGGGGCGGCGCTGCTTCCCGCGTAGTAGGAAAGCCTCGGGCTCGATGTAATCAGGCTGACGTTCGGCACGACTTCCTGCACCGCAACCCCGGCGCGGCGGTATCCGATCTTGTACCGGTTCCATTGACGGCGGGCTTGGGCGAAGGCCGCCAAGCAGGCGATAAAAGCGATTGCAACCGCCGCGATGACAACCCTTCGGCTTCTCAATGCCGCTTTCACTCTTTCACGGAAAAGTGCATCCGCAAGGACCGCGAACACCGGCAGGGCCATCAGGACGAGCGGCTCGACGTATCGCATTGAGACGGTGCCGAGCCGCAGGGATACGCCCGCGATTATGGCCGCCGAGTACAACCCGAGCGAGACAAGCACGGCCGTATGAGGA
>JAGHCE010000131.1 GCA_021160625.1 Planctomycetota bacterium
GTTCGACTGAGAAATGGCCTGCTCGAAAAGCGCGCCCCTCTCGGCCAGCGCGTCGATATTCGGGGTGATGCTGCGGGAGACGCCGTCTATTTCTCTCTTGTAGCCGTAGCAGCCCAGGCGGTCGGCCCGCAGCGTATCCACGAGAAGGAGAATAATGTGCTTGAACGGGAGGGGCTTTTCCTTGAGAGCGAAATACCTTATCCCTGCACCCGCGGCTAAGCAGAAAGCGCCCAACCCGGCACCGATAACCCCGCGACGTGTGAAGTTGGCGGACATAGTCTGCACGCAAAGTCCGAGAATACACACAAAGCCCGATGAGAAGCACCCGTCAAAGAGACAAAGCACCCCTCATACCGCCTGCCCATCTTACAGCGAGCGTGCCTTCTCCGCAATCCCCCTGCCGCAGCCCCCTGCCGCCCCGGAGAACCGGCGGCAAGCACCGGCACCAGCAGGGGCACCCCGGCCGCCGGTATGTCTGCTTAGTCCTCAACTGCGAACGGGCCGATTGACGGCGGCGTGTGTTCCTCCGGGCCTCGGTATCCTCGGCCCTTCGGAACACACGTGCGAGACAAAATCGTTGACTCTCATAGCAACTGGTACATAAAATGGGTGTAGTGCACCCCACGTATTGTGACTGAGATAGAAGGATGTGCCCGCGTATGATTGATACTCGTGTTCTTGCCGCGCTGGTTGTGGCATTTGCCTTTGTGTGCCCTGTGGCAGACACGGCTGGTGCACAGGAGGGGCATTCTGAGGAATCACTGGAGGATTTTTACAGCGAGGCGGAACTGGAAGCGGTCTACCGCAGCCTTCCCGAACGGCAAAGAAAGCTCCTGGACGAATACGCGACCGCAAAACAGCGCCGCCGGTATCTCGCCGCACTTCGGAGGATACAGGATGAGAAGCGGTCGGATGCCGAGCTGGATCGCAGGATAGCCGAAGCGAAGGCGAGAGCAGCAAAACCGGAACCGCCTGCGCGATATGAAATGGACCCGATGCTCAGGAAGGCCTACGAATACTGGGCCGACTGGAAAAACAGGCACCGCGACGTTTCAATCAGGCTTTTCCAGGACTACATCGACAAGAACCCGGAAAGCCCCTTCCTGACGGACATCTGTTTCAATATCGGAGCACTCTACTCCATCCACATCAACAGGAGATTCAACGAGAAGAAGGATATGGACCTGGCAATGGAATACTACCGGAAGGCCCACAAAGGCTACGGCCGGAAGTGGGCGCCTCGTAACAGCAGCGCCTGGGCGGGATTAGCCTACGATAGCCGCGATATGACAAAAGTCCGGGAGTACTACGATTGGCTTCGGTATCTCGAGAAAGACGGTACAATCGACGATATCTATCCTTTTAACGGAATAGGCCAGTGCACCGAATGGCGTCCTCCTGAACGCAGCAAAGAGGAAAAACTTGTATGCCTTGGGAATATGAAGGAGACAATAGCAGGTGCAATCAATATCGCCGAACGCAATATGTTTGCAATGGCATCTCCGGTGGACCTTGCTGTGTTTGTCAGCGACTACCCCGTCACCCAGCTTGCTAAGCAGTCCAAGTATGCTCTCAAGAGCCTTGCCGCAGACGCTGCGGCTGGCGCACTCGAAATTCTCGACGTCCCCATCGAGGAAGACATCGTCACCGCCGAGGACATCGAGATGTTTCCTGAGTCCGAAAGCGCCGGCTCGGCGGCTTCACCCCCTGCCGAAGAGAAAGCACCACCGTCGGGAGCGCCTCGTCGCGACGCTCCTGAACCAATGCGCAGGCGTCTCGGGCTCTGGCTGGTTGCGGCGCTGGCGGGCGTTGCTGCGGTCGTGGCTGTCGTGGCGATCGTCACGAGGCGAAGGAAATGAGCGGTTTCTGCGGAATACGCCACCCCCCCTTGTCTAACGAATATCGATTTGCCCCTAAGAGGAACACCGGCCACCCGGCACAAAGCATAGATGTGAAAAGCAAATACGGAGCGAAGTCTGTGCCGGATAAATGTTTGAACCCTAAGCGGCCGGCGAGTATAAGCATTCCCGCAAGCGAAAGCCAACAAAAAAGAAGGCCGGAAGTCCTTCAGAAAAAAGTGAAATAAATCTCAAGAATGTTGTTGACAACTACAACGGGGGGGGGGTATAAGTGCGATTGTAGTACCCGACAACATCAGGGTATTGCAGGCTAACCTGGGCAATTCACGAACTACCGTGCCGCCGGCGGCATAAGGGGCACGGGGGCATTCAGGGTAATCCAAGCGGTCCCGCGTGCGGCTTTGCAGCCGGTGAAACAGGCAATAAGGCGGGAACAATCCGGCGGCGTGTTCGTATGTTCTTATGTAAGTTGGTATAGGGGCACTGTTTTGGGACCGGAATGCCGAGAAGCGCCAAAAGCCACTCGCGGTGCGGTAGCCGTATTACGGCCGGTGCCGGTGAGGGCACAGAAGGAATTGCGGTCAGCGAAAGGGGGAGCAACAATGCGGTCGAAGGTCATATCTCGAATATGCCTCATTCTGGCGGGTTTCATTCTCCTCGGGGCCGTAGCGCAGTTGTATGCGGAGGATTCCGAGGAACGCAGACAATACCGGTGGTACTCAACGATCCGGGACGGCAATTACTACTTGTACAAGGGGAAACATGACAAGGCCCTGGCCGCCTTCGAGAAGGCCCTTTCCCTCTCGGTTTCCGAGGAGGAGAAGGCCGACACGCTGCTCAGGATGGCCAAGTCCTACGAGGGGGCCTTCAAGCGCAAGGAGGCCGTCGCGACTTGGAAACGGATCGTCGAGGAGTGCCCCTCTTCGGGCCATCTGCCGTATGTCTGCGCCCGTCTGGCGGAGCTTCACAGGTCGATTACACTGGTGTCGCCAAAGGCCACAGAGGCCGAGGAACGGGAAGTTTCGAAGAAGATGACCAACGACACGGCGATCTACTGGTTCGAGAAGGCCGTCCAGTCCGGCCCGCCGTACGCACCCTATGTTCTTTCGGCCAAGCTTTACCTTGCCGGCATTTACCCCGAGGTCGGCAGGAAAGATGAGGCGCAGCAGATACTTGAAGAGATAAGCACCATCGACATCTACGATGTCAAGAAGCCCGCCTACGTGGGCCCTTTCAAGGAGATGAACGACGACCGCATTACGATGTCGGAGAGGCTCGACGAGACGCGCAGTCGGCTTCTATCGCGCCGCAAGTCTGCAAGGAGACGCCTCGTGGAGACTTGCGTGGTGTGGAGCGATCCTGTGAAGAGCATTGTGAATCTCCAGAAACTCGTCGACAAATACCCGGATACTGAAATCGCAAAGATGGCCCGGGAGAAGATCGAGGTACTCTCGGAGCAGCTCGGCTTGAAGACCGCCACGGATGATCTCATCGATTTACCGGAACTCGAAGACGCCGAGTAGGGGCAGCGGATCTTGCGAATAGTTCAGCCGCAGGAAGGAAGGCTCAAAATGGAAAGAAAGGTGCTTCGGACCCTGAGAGCGGTCATCTTCTGCATCGGGGTCATATGCATTCTTTGCATACCACGCGTGGCCCTGGGAGAGGTGGACCAACACATATCGGCTCCGGGCATCGGAACGGGCTTCGACGAAACCCATCTTGCAGAGAAGGCCAGGATTATCCGTATCGGGAACCTCTCCGAAGACAAGTTTCCCTCGGATAACAAATTCCTCATACCAGTCGGCTGCGAGCTTGAGTTCGAGGCAGTGCGCGCTACCGCCGACTGGGACACGTACCGCCACGGCCCGGACTGCGGCGTCATCGAAGACCCCGTGCCGGACAGCTTGAAAGAGGGATGGCCGCGCTGGAAGTGCAACATAGGCACGTTTCTCGGTAATAATGAGAATAAGGACAAGGGCACGATTATAACGTGGGCGGCCCCGCCGGGTGAAAGCCCTATGCCGGGCGTTCCGATGAAGCTCTTCGAGGACGATGTTCCCTCTCCGCCGAGACCGGACGACATTCCCCCTTCGAGTGGAGTGGATGACGGCGGCGCTGAAGCCAAATACGGCATACTCCAGGACAGTGTGCTAGTTTGCGCTGTCGAGCTGACGGTTGCCTTGACGATAAGGAACCAGGACAGCCAGGAGACGACCAACACCACGCCCTACGGCCCCGACAGCCGGGGGAATCTTGGGCTGTGGAACGCTCACCTGGACGGCAAGAACGATATGCGCCTGTGCTGCGCGAATCATACGACCGGCGACATCTACAACGGCAGCGTCCTCTACCAGGATCCAAACCCCCGGAAGATCGGCACCGGCCTCAAAGTGGAGATGTACGCCTCCATTCAGGAGACCCCCTTCACGAATCCATTCCTGCTCAAGTACATTAGCAAGAAGGAAAACTGGCGTATATGGCAACAACTAATCGAGAAACGGTACGTCAACGGTGTTGAGGACACAGGGTGGGTTTTCAGGCCTCCCGAGTGGCATAACGATGGGTACCTAGCGCACAACACTCCCAACGGTGCGTACAAGCCCGAAGAGAATCGTGCGGATTACCTGTACGGCGAGGATTGCCCATATAAGCGCGGCGAGAACGGTCTGTTTCCTACAGGGATCGTCCTTTCCTGGGTGACCGAGTTCAGGACGTGGGTGGAGTTTCAATATCTTGGGTCCTGGGTAAGGGTGACACCAGTACCGGCGCCGGAAGGCAGCGGTGACTGGAAAAATGGCAAGCCGATGTGGGGCGTGACCTGGGAACTTACCTGGGGTCCTTATGGAGTAAGCGTCACAGCCCCGGCGACGCTGATCCAGTATTGACAACGGCGATTTGAACAGGTTGCCGTCACAAGGAGGCGGACTATGAAGAGGGCAATCGTTACAGTTCTTGCGGTGTTGGTTCTCTGCGCCGGGGTTGCCCCGGCGGCCGATGAGATTGATGCCGAGATGCTGCCTGTTGTTGACAAGGTCAAGTCCAGGGACGCCGCCGAGCGTGATGCGGCGGTCGTCGAGCTTGTCGGACTGCGCGAGGCGATAAGCGACGCGCTAAAGGCCATTGTGGCCGATGCCAATGCCGGCCACGCCCCCGATGTCTCCAAGGCCGACGCCCTTTACCTGATGACCCGGCTGCGCCTCGTCCAATGTATAGACGTGGTCAACCGGGAGAAGGACTGGACGTTCAAGCTGCGTTACAAAGTGCATTTCAAAACGTCGAGGGAATTCGAACTTTTTCAGTCCGGTCGCGATCATGACTGGCCGGTAGCGATCTTCTGTGCGCGGGATACCTGGCGGCCACTGCGCGGCGGGGCCAGGGTGGTCCCCGTGACCGTAAAGGCGGACCTCTCGAAGTACCCGGTGCTCCAGGGCGCTCTTTCGAGGCTCAGAAGCGGCGACTGGCAGGAGGTCTTGAAGGCCGACAAGGCCGTCCGGCGCTGGTACCAGGTCGTCTGCCGCAGTATGAACTCGGTTATCAACCGGGTCCCCGAATCCCCGTACTCGGATGACGTGAAGATCGCCGCGGCCTATCTGGTTGGGGAGTTTCGGATGTATGCCGGCGGCTATCTCTCGGAAAACATCGACATCAAGGACGAGTTGGGGCTGTGCGCGAACTACCCTTCGGCAATTGCCGTGGACCTGGACTCGGCCGATTCGATGTACCCCTGCGCGGTGGGGCTTGTGAAAGTCGGTTGCCTGGTGCACATCAGCTCTTCCCTCTCCGCCATATCCCGCAGTCGCGACGGCTACAATGAAATCTCCACTGAGGGCTGCAGGCGGCTGGCAAGGGTACTGATGGTAGTAAACCCTGAGGCCGTGAAGGCCGAATACCAGCCGAAACTTGCGGGAGCCAGAAGCATCGCCGGCAAGAGTCCGAGCGCCGCCAAGCACCTCTCAGCGCTCGAAAGCGTCGCAGATATCATCAGGTAGGCGACGGACATATGCTGAGCGCTGCGGGCAAGGGTGGCTTTTGCGGTTATTCGCCCATTACCTTGATTATGAGGCGTTTGCGTCGCTGACAGTCCTTGCCGTCGTGGCGATCCTCACGAGGCGAAGGAAATGAGCGGTTTTTGCGACCGCCACGGCCTTCCTGGTGAATGTCGTGCTGCTCGTCTCCTATGCAGTCACTGCCGCCGGCGCCTACTTCCACAGGGAGGACTTGCGGACGGCGTCGAGCACCCCGATGGTCTCCCGCACTGATTCCGGCGTCACCAGCAGCTTGGTGCCTCTGCGGACGGCCTTGTAGAGGTTGTCGTAGAGGTCGGGGTACGCTTTTTTTGGCTTGGCGGGGACGGCCTTTTCCTTCCAGGGGAGGCGGTCGTCGTTGCCATATTGGCGGTCGGCGGGGGCTTTCGGGTCGACCTTTATTTTGGGGGCCTTTTTCGGATCGAAGTACTTGATGGTCGCCTCTTCGCCGGTAATCCGCATCGACCCGTACGTGCCGCAGACGAGCCACTTGGGCTCGGGAAAGGCGCAGGCGTAGGACTGTTCCACCTCCAGGAGGCGGCCGTCTTTGCCCCGGATGACGACCTTGAGAAAGTCGTCGGCGTCGCCGGCGGTGACAGTGTGCTTGAGGTCGCCCCATACGCTCTCGACGGGCCCGTCGAGGAGCCTCAGGATGCCGTCGACGGCGTGGACGCCGTTGTTGTTGAGGTAGCCTCCGCCGAAGCGCTTGAGCTGCTGCCAGTCGTTGCGGCGAAAGAAGCTCTGAGATGCAAGGCGTATCCAGAAGACCTTCCCCAGGAGCTTCGAATCGATCGTCTCCCGGATGAATCTCAGGTCGTCCGCCTTGCGGGCTGACTGGTTAACGGTCAGGACCCTGCGGGCCTTCTTTGCAGCCGCCATCATCCTGTCCATTTCTCTGACCGACATTGCCGCCGGCTTCTCGACGAGAACGTGGCAGCCGGCCCGAAGCGCCTCTATCGTATGGGCGCAGTGGTCCACCGAGCGCGTGCATATTACCGCGAGCTGGGCCACGTCGGCCTTGAGAGCGTCCTTGAGTGTCGCGAAGGTCCGGCACCCGTAGACCTGTTGCGCCTCCTTCCTTCGCGCGGCAATGGTGTCAACCACCGCCGTCACTTCGAAGCGGGGATTCTCGGCGACCTTCTTGATGTGATGGTCCCACCCGATGCGGCCGAGACCGACAATCAACGTACGTACGACTTTACCTTTTGCCATTGTATGCTCCTTCCAAACTGCCTCCGCCTCCCGGCGCATCTATGACGGCGCGCACGCGGAAAACTTGCGTTCCCGAAAAGCCTACAACTCACGCCCCTCTCGTCAAGGCCCCCCACGTGCAATTGTTCTTGACCGCGGCGGGCATACCGTCTATTATTCGTTTCGGCAGGAACCCGGAACATACCATCGTCAGCCAATCCCGCAGGCGGCGAGCAAACAGTCCGGCGCAAACGTGGCTTGCTCGCAAAGGACTTGACCGAGGGGGGGGCGGCATAATGCCACGCACCGGCGGCCGGCAACGGCGAGAAAACATTACGAAGCAGGCGGCGCTGCTCTTCCGGACAAAGGGCTACAACCAAACCGGCATCCGGGACATCCTCAAGGCGGCGAACATCTCACGCGGTGCGTTCTACTTCCATTTCAAATCCAAGAAGGCCCTCGGTGCGGTAGTCGTCGAGTACTACCGCCTAGAGCTGCCGCGTATCTTTGATGAGGCCTTTGCGACGGGAGGCTGGGCCCGCGGCGTGCGGAGGTTCATTGAACTCTTCCTCGGAACTCCCGAAGAGCCGCGGATGTTCGCTATGCCGCTTACGTACCTTGGCTTGGAGTTTGCTGATACCGACACGCAGCTTCTGGATGCGGTTGCCTGCGTGCTCAGTGTGACTGAAGAGAGGCTGGCCGAAGAGCTTGCCCGCCACGGCTATCCTGCGCGTGCGTGCCGTCGGCGCGCCGCCACTATTACGGCCTGCCTTGAGGGGCACGCGCTGAGGCTCACGATTTACAAGGATCCGCGCTGCATCACCCAGGCCGCCAAAGACATCATTGCCCTGGGCCGGACACCGAAGAAAGTCGCCCGGCACCGCAATGCGTCAACAACCCTGCCCGCGGCGGCTCGCGACCGGGTCGATATTTTTGTGAAAAACCATCTTGACTTGATAGACAGCCGGTCTACTATATCCAATGGGAATGGACGAGTTGCAGGGGCGACGGCAAAACGTCGTGAGATTTTGGCGGAAGCGGCGGTTCTTTTCTGGAGCCGTGGCTTTCAGGCTGCGACGGTGGAAGAGATCTTGAGCCGTTGTGGTGTACCGAAAGGCTCTTTCCAGTATTATTTCAAGAGCAAGCGCGCCTTGGCCACTAGGGTCTTTGAAGGCTACAAGCGGCAGTTTGAGGCGGCTTTCAGCACGGTCTTCGCAGCTGGCAGCTGGTGCGAGGCGGTTGAGGCTTTCTGTTACCTGCTGGAACGTCTTGGGATAAGCGCCGAGGCCAAGAGGCTCCCCTTGGCCACTATGGCTTTGGAGCTTTCCTGTTGCAACCGCGTGCTGGCGCGCAAGGTATCGAGCATACTGAAGGATTCGGAGAAGAGTTTCGCGCAGGCGCTGCAGCGGTACTACCCGCGCAGAAAGACCGGCGGCCAGAGAGCGGCCCTTGCAGTGGCCCTCTGGCACGGCCACTTGGCAAGGCTCGTAATACATCGCGACGGCGCGATCCTGCAGCAGCTGGCCGAAGACATGGTCGAGGCAGGTGGGTAGGGCCGGGAGCACGCTGGATAAGTCGGCCGTCAGTAGCTGGCGGTGAGAATATCCAGCGGGATTTGTGGAACAATGCAGAGAGAAAATCGGTTTTTGACATTGAGAATCTGATCGCCGGACGGGACCGCGATAATGCGAAATGACGCGTATGCGGAGCGCCGATTCCCGAAAGCGACCGATTTATCCAGAACCCTGGGGGCACTTGGCAAAAATTCCCCCCCAAGGAGACAGGTTTCAGCCGGGTAGAAGCCTGTCTTATGCCGGGTCCCCCGGGTTCTTTTTTTTACTTGCCGGTTTACACACAAAGGTGCGCCGGTTTCCACGGCAGCATTTCCCGCAACATATCCGTGATTGCCCCTGACAGAGGTCCTTGCAATACGTCTGTGCCCTTTACAAACCCCCTGCCGAATTGGATAAATGGGACTTCGGCCGCTGTAGGCTTTTTACCCGAGGGCTTTAGGTTTGCTGTTTGCAAACGGAGTGGAGGCAGGTATGCACGTGCAATTCGGAGAGGATTTCCTGTGGGGCGCGGCGACGGCCGCTTACCAGATTGAAGGCGCCGCAAGCGAAGACGGCAAGGGCATCAGCATCTGGGACACATTCGCCCATAAGGCGTGGCGCACGGCCGGCGGCGATACCGGCGACGTGGCCTGCGATCACTACCACAGGTATGCCGAAGACGTGGCGATTATGAAAGAACTGGGCCTGAAGGCATATCGCTTTTCGATTGCCTGGCCGCGCATACTGCCGGATGGAAAAGGCAAGGTCAACCAGAAGGGCCTCGACTTCTACAAGCGCCTCACGGACGCGCTCCTGGAGGCCGGCATAAAGCCCTTCGCGACGCTCTATCACTGGGACCTTCCGCAGCCGCTCGAAGACGCAGGCGGCTGGCCCAATCGCGACACGGCCGGGCATTTCGCCGACTATGCGCGCGTGATGTACGACGCCCTGGGTGAGAGCGTCGACGGATGGTTCACGCTGAACGAGCCGATATGCACGGTGGGCGGCTACCGCAGCGGATGGTCGGCTCCCGGACGCAATTCGCTGCCGGACGCCCTTGCCGCGGCGCACACGCTGCTTGTGGGCCATGGGATGGCGGTCAAGGCCTTCAGGGCGTCCCAGGCACGGGGGAAAATCGGGATTGTCCTAAACCTCGACGACCTCGAGCCGGCGGATGATTCACCGGCCAACGTTGCGGCGTACCAGCGCGAGGACGCCTGCACAAACCGCTGGTACCTCGACCCGGTCTTCGGGAGGGGCTATCCGGAGGCCCTGCTGAACTGGTACGGAAAAGAGATGTGCCCGGTACACAATTGCGATATGGAGACCATCGCCCAAGAGATGGACTTTCTCGGGCTGAACTACTATGCCGGCCACCGCATCCAGGCGATGCCCCAGGGAGGGGACCTCAAGACCGCTTCCGAGAAACTCCGGGCAGAGGGAACCGAGCTTACGGATATGGGATGGGGCGTCTGGCCCGAGGGCCTCTACAGGATACTGACGCGCCTGAAGGACGAGTACGGCAACCCCCCGGTTTACGTCACCGAAAACGGTATGGCCAACCACGACGAGGTGGGCGCCGACGGCACGGTAAACGACACCGCCCGGATTGATTACCTGGCGGCGCACTTCGCCGCCGCCGGGAGGGCGATTGCAGGGGGCGTGGATCTCAGGGGGTACTTCGTCTGGTCGCTTATGGACAACTTCGAGTGGGCGTGGGGCTACTCAAAGCGCTTCGGCCTCGTCCACGTCGACTATCCGACGGGCCGCCGCACCCTGAAGGAGTCCGCGAAGTGGTACTCGCGCGTCATCGCCGAAAACGGACTGGATATCTGATCCGCTTGCGCCGGGGAACGGTTTCACTCCAGGCAGCCGCTTTCCCTTGGACGCCCGGCCGGGTATCGGGTAGATTACGTGCCGTGGAACTCACAAGACCCCGCAGATGACGCGCTCCGGACGGGCTTGGTGATATGGCCGAATCCGAAACACCTGATCTCATTCTCATCGAGACGCCGGAAAACGTCAGGTTCACTTTCCGGGCTGCGGGCGTCGGCGTACGCGCCCTGGCGTACCTGATAGACCTCGTCTTCCGCATGTTGCCGGTTCTGGCCATAGCCATCATTCTCTCGCTTACCGGGGGCCTCCTGGATATTCTCGGGGCCGCGAGCATAGTGCAGGCGCTGTGCGTCATCGGTGTGTTCCTGATGCAGTGGGGCTACTACGTGCTGTTCGAAACCTTATGGAACGGCCGGACGCCGGGGAAGCGCTACATAGGCATCCGGGTGGTGATGGACGGCGGCTACCCCGTGACCTTCACGGCCTCTGCGGTGCGCAACCTCGTCAGGATACTCGACGCACTTCCGGGGTTATATGCCTTCGGCGTGTTGTCTTCCTTCATCAGCAGGCACGGCAAGCGGCTCGGGGACTTCGCAGCAGGCACGATAGTAGTGAAGGAGGAGCCATTCGACATCCGGTATTTGAGCGTCATTGAAAACGCCTCCGCGCCCTCGCCGGCCACGACCGCCGCCGCCGTGCGGCTCTCTCCGGCCGAGGTGGACCTCGTGGCGCGGTACCTCCAGAGGCAGGACAACTTCGATGCATACCATCGCGAGGACATCGCAAAAAAGATCGTCGAAAAAATCGCACCCAGGGTCACCCGGCCGTCGAGGGCCCTGGAGTACCTGCTGGAAAAGGGCAACTACTCCAAGTACCTCGAAGCGGTCCTGGCACTGGCCGAAGACGCAGCGCCCGAGCGCGGCGACACTGGTGTGAACCGCTTCGTGAAAACCCACAAGGAGGACTGGCTGCGCCTCGTGCACCTGACGGGCAGGATTGACAAGGGCGGCCTTTCGTCCCTCGACCCCGCCGGGCTGCGCGACGTGACCCGCCTGTACCGGCGCTTGGCGGGGGACCTGGCCTACGCCGAGACGTTCTTCGGCGCCACCGACCTGACGCGCTTTCTTAATTCGCTGCTCGGCCGCGCGCACAACCACATCTACCGGGCCCCGCGCCGCTCGGTAAAGGGGCTGGCCGAGTTCTTCAGGAGCGGCTTCCCGGCGCTCTTCCAGCGCAACCTGCGTTATTTTGCCCTGTCGCTTTACATATTCCTGGGGGCGATGCTCTTCGGAGTCCTCGCCTTCGCCGCCGATAGCCGCACAGCCGGGCTCGTGCTGCCGCAACGCGTGATTGAAAACGTTCACGAACACGAAATGTGGACGCGGGACGTCTTCGCCGTCACACCCGCCTCGTTTGCCTCGGCGGCGATACTCACCAACAACATAACCGTCACGTTCGCAGCGTTCGGGCTCGGCCTGGCCGTGGGGCTCGGCAGTATGTACATACTGGTCCTAAACGGCATGATGTTCGGCGTGGTGCTGATGCTGACCGGCGCGCACGGGATGTCGTATGATCTCTGGAGCTTCGTGGGTGCGCACGGCTTTATCGAACTATTCATAATAATCCTCGCAGGCGCCGGAGGACTCAGGATGGGCCTGTCCCTCCTCGCGCCGGGGGACCTGCCCCGCCTGGAATCGCTCAAGACCGGTGCGACGGAAGGGGTGCTGATGGTACTGGGAGGGGCACCGGTTCTCGTCGTGGCCGGCCTCGTGGAGGGCTTTATCTCTCCGCAGGAATCGATACCGGGGTGGGTGAAGATTGTTTTCGGCTTGGCCCTGCTGGCGGCGCTGGTGCTTTACCTAGGCCGCCCGGTAAGCCAGGGCGCCGGGAAACCGGGCAAGTCAGAGTAGTCCCCTGTACTTTATCTCAAGGTAGCGGCTGACCGCGGCGGTGCTCAAGGTGTCGGCCGGGACGTGCACGGTGAGCACGCCGCTGTTTTGAAGCTTGGCAAGCACGGTCTCGGCCTCCGCCACGAGCTCCGACGCCACAACGCGGCGGTAGAGGTTCGACGCGTCACGGGCCGTAAGGCGCGCCTCGGCCAGGCAGTCGCTGTCCTGGATGCTCACGCACAGCGGCAGGTGATACCTTGCGAGCTGGAGGTTATACTTGACGAGCGCTCCCGTGCTGCCGAGGTTGGCAAGGTCCGTGA